>JBKPBV010000091.1:0-6515 GCA_046727055.1 Actinomycetota bacterium
AGAGCCCGGATTGCCGATGCCGTCATCCCGTGCGCGCGGGCGGCGTACCGGTCGACGTAGTGGTCGAGGCGAGTGTCTTGGCGCCGCAGCCGCTCCGGCACCGGCTCGTCGGGCTGGTGTGGGGAAGTCTCGCTCACAGCAACTAGCGTGCCATTTGTTTGGAGCCGCCCGCATCTTGTAAGGCCGCTCGCAGCTGGTTTCGTGCCGCCGGCGTCGCCGCCTACGATGAATCCATGGCCAAGCCCAATGGCACACGTCCGGTGCGGTGGTTGCTCTGGCTTGCGGCCGGGGTGCTGTTCGGTCTCGCCCTTGGCTTCGTGTTCGGACTGGCCAGACCGCGCCCAAGGAATTAGCTCCCATGGGATCCCGCCGTCTGCGTCCGATGACCGCCGCCGACCTGCCGCTGCTGCCGGGATCTTGTGCGCGGTGCACGTTTTGGGAAGCGAGTCTCATCGACCTGGCTGCGCCCGCCGATCATGCGGATCGGCGAGAGATCAAGGCGGAGTGGGCCGAGGCAGTCACCAGACACTGGGGCTACTGCGGGGTCATGGCGTTCAATGGCGACCGGCCCATCGGTCACCTGACGCTGGCACCGGCTATGTATGTGCCACGGCTGGGGGCGTTCGCCACCACGCCGGTTGGAGCCGACGCCGCCGTTGTGATGTCGGCCCACGTGGCAGCCGAACTGCGCGGCAAAGGCCTCGGCAAGCAGCTGGTGCACTCGGCCGCCGGACTGGTCGCGCGCCGTGACATCCGAGCCCTGGAGGCGGTCGGTACTTACAACGACGGCCCGTCCTGCATGTTGCCGATTGGGTTCCTGGAGGCGGTTGGCTTCCAGGTGGTACGTCCCCACCCGATCACCCCGCGGTTGAGGATGGACCTGCAGAACGCGGTGCGCTGGCGGCCGGGCCTTAGCGCAGCCTGGAACCGCCTCACCGGCCTAGTACGGCAGCCTGAATCCCCGGAGCCTGCCACCTACACCCACCGGGAAGCCGGCTAGCAGCTCGCCCTCCCCACAAAGTCTGGGAGAGTTGGCGACATGACTGGTGATTCGCTCCGTACGGTCCAGCTCTCGCGGCTGGGACGGCAACATTTCCAGGCCACCAACGCCCGCGGCGGCACGCTGATGTTCGGCAATTCCGGGAGCGGAGAGTTCACTCCGGTGGAGCTGCTGCTTGTCGCACTCGCCGGATGCACCGCGATGGACGTCGACGCGATCACTGTCAAACGGTCCGAGCCCCTCGGTTTCCAGGTCGGCTGCTCCGGCCACTACAGGCGCTCCGTGCATGGCAACCACATCACCGATATCGAAGTCGACTTCGATGTCGAGTTCCCTGACACGGAGGGCGGGCGGGCCGCTACGGACGTTCTGGAGATAGCGATTCGGAAGTCTCATGATCGGCTGTGCACCGTGACCCGTACGGTCGAGTTGGGAACACCGGTCGATGCCCGGTTGGGCGGCGAGTCGGTGCTGACGGCAAGTTCACCAGCCTGATGCCCGGTGCAAAGGTGCAGAGTTCGGGGATCCGAGGCGGGACCGCGCCGCACCTGGCTCAGCGTGAGTTGGTCTATGCCACCGCGGAGCGAACCGAAGAGTTTTTCGCCGCTGTGTTACGCGGCTTTCATGACGAGTACGTCGCGGAGACCTGGGAACCCCATCGCAAGGTCTTCGAACCCGAACGCAGCTTCGGCTTCCAGGTCGACGGGCGGTGGATCTCCACCTGCGGGGCGTACAGCAGGATCCTGACCGTTCCCGGTGGATCGGTTCCCGTTGCTGCGGTCACGGTTGTCACAGTGCTGCCCTCCTACCGCCGACGTGGCCTGCTCACCGCGATGATGGAGCACCAGTTGCACGACATCCAGCAGCGCGGCGACGAGCCGATTGCCTTGCTCTGGGCTTCGGAGGCTGCGATCTACGGCCGGTATGGCTACGGCCAGGCTAGCCCGCGGCTGCATCTCTCGGGCAGAACCAAGACGACTGCCTTCCGTTCGGATGTTGATCTTGGTTCGGGTTCGGTCGGTGAGGTAGAACGCGATCAAGCGATTCCTGTGATCAAGCAGCTGCATCAGCGCCTGCTGCCGGACCGCGTGGGCGCACTGAATCGCGACGACAACTGGTGGGTCGTCAAGTGGCACGATCCTGAGCGGTGGCGGCACGGCAGGTCGGCGTACCGATTCGCTTTGCACTACGAGCGCCGCGGCCGGCCGGACGGTTACGTGGCATTTCGCGTCAAGATGAACTGGGAAGAATCGAACCCTGGTGCTGAGGTGATCATTGACGAACTTGATGCCGCCGACGCTCAAGCACGCGCTGCTCTATGGCGGTTTGTTCTCGATCTTGATCTGGTGCGTAGTTTCAGAGTGGACGGGGCGCCGATAGACGAGCCGCTGCGGTACCTGGTCAGTAATCTTCGATCGGTGAAGGCCGAGCTCCAGGACGGAACCTATGCGCGCCTCGTAGACGTGCCGCGAGCACTCGAGGCGCGTCGCTACCTCAGCGAGCTCGATGTGATCATCGGTGTCGATGATCCGCTGCTGACCCGCAACGCCGGCTCGATCCGGCTGCAGGCTGGGCCGGACGGCGCATCGGTGGCCCGCAGTCGCCGTAAGCCTGATCTGATCATGAACGTACGCGAGCTCAGCGCCATCTATCTCGGAGGCACTCCGCTCGCGGCCCTTGTCCGTGCCGGCCTGGTTATTGAGCGTACGAAAGGCGCTGCCCTGGCGACCGCCGCCGCGTTCGGCTGGCCCCAACCACCTTTCTGCCCCGACTTCTTCTAGTTGACTTTGACGTTTGAGTTCGATGGCGTGCTGCGGACAAGAGAGGGCCGATGCTCGACGCTGCACCCGGGGAGCGCTGACAGATAACGATCGATCTGGGTCGGTGACCACCCGTGGGCCTCACGTAGGCCTGTTGCCATCGCCGCCAGGTAATGCGCGGCCGGCGCGACCAGGTTTGAGACGCTACGCCGGTCGCGGGTGAATGTCACCAGCGGCACGCCGCGGCGGTCCCCGACCCGGACCAGGATCGAGTAGCCGCCCACACCGTTGCTGTAGCGGTCACCACGGAACGCGGGCGCCAAGTCGAGTGACATGCCGAGTGACCGCAGGGTTTCCTGTGCGAGAACATCGACGAACTGCTCGCCTGTGATCAGATACGCCCTAGCCGCCACCTCACCGGGGGCCTCCGGATCGTAAAATGCAATCCCGGCCCGCCAACCCGAGGAGCGACCGGCGAAGTAGACGCCGCCCGCGATCAGCAAGCCAAAGCTGTCCATCGGGTCGCTGGTGTCGCGGCACCCGGGGTAGTGGCGATCATTGCCGTCCGGTCGGCCGCCATGGAGGTAGTAGCAGAACCGTACCCGACTGAGGTTCGAGCCGTAGGCGACGTACCAGATGTGCTGCACGAAACCTTCCTACCCTGGCAGCCCATATTCCTCGCGGGCCGCCGCTGCCTCGGCGAAAAGGACCTGTTGGGCGTCCTCGTAGATGCGCATTGCCTCCTCAGGCGACTGCCCGACCGCTGTCAGCCCGATTCGGCCGTGCTCGGTGAGCGAGCTGATCATGTGGAAGACCACTCCCGTCTGCCGTGATTGGTCGAAGTGCAGCCCGTGCCGTGCCACGATGTCGAAAAGGTCTTCAACGGCCAGCGCCCGCAGCTTGCTGCTCTCGAAATGATCAGTTGCGACCAGATGCCGCTGCTCACCGCCGGGTAGTAGGAACCGGCCGGACGCACCGTCGTACGACCCGTCGGTCAGGAACTGCAATGTGAGGAACGGGTGCGTCGTGCCGCCCTTGCGCAGGTTCAGCTCGATGGCGTACGCCGACCAGCGGCCAGCGGCGTCCCGATTCACCACAAAATCAACGGCGAACCGGCCGAGGGCGCCCTCCGTGGCGAGCCGCTCACCGATCGTCATGGCCGGGGCACTAATCAGTCGCGAGTAGGCCGGGTCGGCCGGGAAGATGCAGCCGAGGTAGGTCTGCCCGCTTGCGCCGCCGAGAAGCTGGTCATGGGTTGACAGCAGCTCCACGCTTCGGTCGGGACGTACTCGGAGCTGGACGCTAGGGCTGAGTAGCTCCACTCCTACGATCCGCTCCTCGACGACGCCGCCGTTCTGCTCGAACTTCGCCTCGTATGCGGCCATCGATGTGGTGGGTGACTCTAGCTGCATCGTGCGGACCCGTTGCGCTACATCAGAGCGACGATCCGAGCCAGCGGTGTCAGCGATACCCCGCAGATCCACGAGCGCGTTACCCGCTCCTGACACACCTTCGTTCAGCTTGACGATCACCTCCTCGATGCTCGGCCGCTCCTCGAGCATCTTCATGATCGCATCGGTCACGTCCTCGAAACCGTGCAGATCCTCCGCGCCGAGCGGATGCTGTACCCCCTCTTCGGCGAACAGCCGCCGACAGCCCTTCTTGCTCCCAAGCTGTGCGAGCCGCGGGTCGGCGGCGTACATGGGGATGCCAAGGGTCAGCGCAATGTCGCGTTCGAGTGCGGTGGTGCTGTACGGGATCAAATGGCAGAGCTGCCGGTTCGGGATCACGGCGGCAATTTTCGACAGCATCCGAGGGCGGTCCAACAGCTTGGCACTCAGTGGCCGTGGCGATGAGTCGCCGACTGATAGCAGGCTCAACCGGGCCATGGCATGGCTCGGGATTACCCCGGGCAGCAAGGCGAGGTAGTACTCGATGATGCTTGGCTTGATCGGCATCGCGGTGACATAGATCATGCGCAACCGCGGTTGCCGCAATAACAGGAGCAAGAACAACAACCGCTCCTCGAACGCCTGCGACAGGCTTCCTGCTCCGGGAGCTGCGGGGTCAAGAGCCACTGACGGCACGACGACGACCGACTCATCCTCGAGGCCGAGTCTCCAGGCGTCCCAGACGGCCGGCATCCGCTCCTGCAACTGGGAGAAGAGGTGGTTCCGCTCTGACTCGTCCAAGTCAGACAGGCGCTGCGCCGTCTTCTGAGGGTCGGTCTCCAGCTCGGTCACGAAGGCACCTCCGCTGAGTTGTTGATCATGCGAGACACCTCGAACGCGCGGAGCGGCCTGCTGAACCCTTTCAGCTCCAGAGCGCCGACAGGCTCGCCGACGGCAACGTCCTCCACCGCGCTGAAGACCCGCTGCGATACCAGCACCTGTCCGGCGACCGCCTCGCCACATAACCGGGCCGCGAGGTTGGTGACAGTGCCGATCGCTGCGTAGTCGAAACGGCCCTCGTAGCCGATGCGACCCAGGCTCGCGAAACCTTGAGCGATGCCGACACCGAACCCGAGATCATGGCCGAGCCGGCTCCAGCCCTCAATCAGCGTCTCAACCCGATCACGCATGGCCAGCGCCATCTCCACCGCACGTTGGGCGGGGTCGTCAAGGGGAATCGGGTCGTTGAAGAACACCATCAACCCATCTCCGGTGAAGCGCTCCAGAGTTCCCTCGTAACGAAAGATCAGCTCGCCGAGCGCTGTGTGGTACTCCCTGAGAACCCCCATCACTTCTTCGGGCTCACTCGATTCAGCGAACGCCGTGAACCCCCGCAGATCACAGAAGACCACGACGATCTCGCGTCGGTGACTGCCCAGGAAGGAGTCGTCGCCGGAGTTGATCACCAGTTCGGCGACTTGAGGAGAGAGGAACCGTCGCAGCCGGTTCATCCGCTGCAGTTCCTCCAACTGGGTGTTCACCCGGTCCTCGAGCTTGGCGTTCCA
The DNA here is from genome assembly GCA_046727055.1 of Actinomycetota bacterium. Lineage (GTDB taxonomy): Bacteria > Actinomycetota > Actinomycetes > Propionibacteriales > Propionibacteriaceae > Microlunatus. The sequence goes on from JBKPBV010000091.1 coordinate 5,717, forward strand.
TTGCGCCAGCTCAGCCGCCTGCTGGGTAATGGTGTCGTGATATCGCTTGATCCGAGCCAGTCGGGCTAGCAGCTCGCTCTGATCGAACGGCTTGCTGACGAAGTCGTCTGCACCGGCTTCGATGGCTCGTGTCTTCTCCTGGTGTCCGCTCGCAGTGATCATCACCACCGGAAGAAACGCAGTCTCAGGTGCGCTGCGGATCCGTCGACACACTTCGTACCCGTCGATACCGGGCATGACTATGTCGAGGAGCACCAAGTCGGCACCCGACGAGGGCAACAGCTCGAGTGCCTGGCTCGCCGGAGGATGCCATGATCACTCTGTACCCCCTCGGGGAAAGGACGGCCTCTAGCAAACGCAGGTTCGGTGGCTGGTCGTCGACCGCCAGTACAGTCACTTGATCAGTCATCGGCGTCCCGCTCGGGCAACAACTCGGCGATCTGGCGAGGGAGATCACGAACGCTGATGGGCTTGCTCAGGTAGCCGTCGAAACCGTTGCGAAGCGCTTGGTCACGGTCCTCCGACATCGCGAACGCGGTCAGCGCGATGATCGGTATGCCAGATCCTCTCGGACTTGCCTTGATCGTGCGCATTGCCTGAGTGCCGTCGACGCCGGGCAGCTGCAGATCCATCAAGATCACGTCCGGCTTGCTGTCCTGGGCCCGCGCCACTCCATCCTCGCCGGTCCGTGCCTCGATCACGTCGAAACCCGCCTTCAGTAGCACGTCTCGTACCAGCTTGAGGTTGAGCGGGTTGTCCTCCACGATCAGGACCCGCCCCGAGCTCATGCGCTCAACAC
>JBKPBV010000092.1:0-12286 GCA_046727055.1 Actinomycetota bacterium
GTTGTAAGCCTCGTACCGGACATCGTCGCGGTTGGCGAGGACGGGGATGTGCTCCGGCGGCAACCAGTACCGGCGAGCGAGTGGTTCCGCGCGCGGGTCGTCGACTACGAGCAGCCCACTCGCGGCGTGGTGCTCAAGCCACTCCCGCACGTACCGCTCGGTGGTTCCAGTGCGTGCCGCTAGTTGCGACGAGGTGGCCGCACCGCTTTCCGCGAGCGCCCGGTACAGCCCGAGTCGTTCACCAAGATAAATTGTGTAGAGCTCCAATGCCCCCACGGCATTGCCGAATAGCCGCTCCTGCAACGCCTCCGTCCGGTCAACCTCGGGCGCCGGATCCCCGCCGGTACGCCTCGCTTCCAACGGCTCCGATCCGCCCTCGGACATCACCTGCACCTCCCGTCAGTTAGACGACCAAACCCCCGTCATGGAATCGTCTCAGCTCACATGGTCCCAGGCCGTGCCGGTGAGCAGGATCTCGTACAGACGGGGTGCTCGGTAGCCTGAGCCTCGAAGATCAACCGTGGGGACCAGAACAGGAGATTCGTGAGTGCCATGGTGTTGCCGCAGAACTTGTTCGGCCGTACGGGATTGTCGGTGACCAGGTTGGGTTATGGCGCGATGGAGGTGCGTGGGCCACTGCACGGTCGTGCGCCGCGACGAGAGCACTGACAACACTCCTCATGTGTGGACCAAAGAGAACTTGTTCCGCGGCTTGCACGAGAGCCTCGCGCGGATGCGAATCGACTACGTCGATGTGATGCAGCTGCACAACCCCAGCGTCGATCGGTGCGAGAGCGGAGACCTGGTCACGGCCTTGCAGGAGATGAAGGAGCAGGGGAAGGTGCGTTGGATCGGCATCTCCGCCACGCATCCTCACCTGGAGCTATATCGGTTGGGGTGTGTTCGACACTTTCCAGATTCCTTACTCGGCTCTCGAGCGCCAGCATGAAGAACTGATTCAGGCTGCGTCGGACTCCGGTGCGGGCGTCATTGTCCGAGGTGGCGTCGCCCGCGGGGAACCCGGCGCCGGCTTGGGCAACAAGGACCGCTGGGCGACATGGGAGGCGGCAGGCCTAGACGATCTGCTCGACGATGGCGAGACCCGGACAGGGTTTCTGCTGCGATTCACCAACGCCCATCCGGGCACGAACACCAACATCGTCGGCACGATGAATGTTGATCACCTGAAGGAAACATCGCCGCCACCTCGCGACCGTTGCCGGCGGACACCTATGCCGAGGCCAAAATGCGTCTGGGCGCACTGTCCTAGATCACGTCGATCAAGACCTTTCCGACTGCGCCGTCCTGGACGGCCTGGTGCGCGTCTGCTGTGTTTGCGAGCGGGAACCGGTGTAGTGGCAGGCCGGCGTTTTCACCGACCGGCAGCGCTTCGTCCTCAAGTGCGAGCGTGATGTCTTCTACTGCCGCCTTCAGCGCCGCCTCGCCGACGGTGTAGAGCAGGACGAATTGGTAGCGCACGTTCTTGATCATGTGCGGTCTGACGGGGAGCGTGAGTTCGCCACCGCCGTCGTTAGCGTATACGGCGATGGACGCGCGTCGCTTGACTACCTCGATATTGAGCCGCGAGTTGGCCGCGACCGCGACCTCGACGACAAGATCGACACTGTCAGGAGCGACTTTCTTGATTGCGGCAGCCGCGTCCTCGTCGCGGTAGTTGACGACATGGTGGGCGCCGGCTGCCGTCGCGAGCGCCGCCTTGACCGGACCGGAGACGGTTGTAATGACGGTGGCACCGGCCCAGCGCGCGAGCTGGATGGCGGCATGACCCACCGCACCCGCCCCTCCGGCGACCAGTACAACCTTGCCGCCGAGGGCAGCGGGATGTAGCCGCTCTGGTCCGTCCTCTGACACTGTCAAGGCGCGGTGGGCGGTCATGGCCGGTACGCCGAGGCTGGCGCCGATGTCGAAGCTGGTGCTTTCGGGAAGTCGTACGACCCGGTCCGCGGGCAGGTTTGTGTATTCCTGCGCCGTGCCCGTCGGTCGCTGGTGGCCCGCGAGATATACCCAGACGCGATCTCCGACCGCAAGGTCATCGACCCCCTCCCCGAGGGCGTCGATGACACCTGCACCGTCGTGGTTCGGAGTGACCTCCGGGAACGGCAGCGCTGCACCCTCGCCGGAGCCAAGTCTCGCCTTCCAGTCGGTGGGGTTGACGCCGGAGACGACGACGCGGACACGGACTTCGCCTGGGCCCGGTTCGGTCACATCGCGATCGACGAGCCTGAGGACCGATGGGCCGCCAGTATGTGAGTAGACGACAGACTTCATGCGCGCGACAACTCCGCCATCTCTTGGATCATTCCAGTCCTTTCTGGGCTCACAGCAGGTTGACAAGGCTCACGAAGGTGGCTGTTCCGAGGGTGACGCTGAGCAGCGTGCGACGGCCGCACACCAGGCGGGTGGCGATCGCACCGGACGCGGCGAGCTGGCTGCTGTGCATAGCCCGAACCCATCACTGAGCCTCAACCCTGGCCGGACAAACCGCAGAACTGTAGGGCTTCCCCATAGACTGCCGTGGTGGCGCTCGACCTCTGCGCCGCCCGCGGCCTCGACCCGGAGCAGCGCGAGGCCTACGACAACGGTGTTCGCAAGATCACGTTCCGCGACCAAGACGGCAACGAGATCGGTTTCGGAGGAGCGGCTCTCGAGGCCTAGCTTGTGTCGGGAGGGACGAAGATAAGCGGATGAAGTACGAGGTTGTAGCCGAGGCGTACCGCGACCTAGAGCAGGCTTCTGGTCGGTTGATGTTGATCGACCGGCTGGCATTACTGCTGGCCCAGACCCCGCAGGAACTGCTACCCACCGTCTGTTACTTGTGCCAAGGCCTGGTGGCGCCAGAATTTGCCGCGGTGGACCTGGGGCTGGCCGAGAAGCTGGCGCTGCGCGCCGTCGCAACGGCGACCAGTGTGGGTCCCGCTGAGGTTGTCGTGGCGGTGCGCGAGGCGGGCGACCTCGGCCAGGCCGCGGAGCAGTTGTTGGCGGCGACGGCCGGAGACCGGGAGCCCATCCTCCAGGTCGCTGGAGTCGTCGACACGCTGTACCAGATCGCCCGCGCCGAAGGGCCTGGCTCGCAGGGCCGCAAGCTCGATCTGCTGGCCGGCCTGCTGGCAGCGGCGACCCCGCTGGAGGCCCGCTACCTGCTGCGTTTGGTGACAGGCAATCTACGGCTTGGGATCGGCACGCCAACCATTCTGGACGCGTTGGCGCAGGTCTACACAGGCAACCGGAAGGATCGGCCGGTACTGGAGCGGGCGTACAACATCTGCTGCGATCTCGGCCTCGTCGCCGCCACGTTGGCGTCCGGCGGGTTGGACGCGGTGAAGGGGCTGCGGGTGCGGCCCGGCAACCCGGTACGGGTCATGCTGGCTCAGCGATTGTCCGACGCCGATGAAATTCTCGCCAGGCTCGGCGGAGGGTGCATGGCGGAGTACAAGTACGACGGCATGCGGGTGCAGGCACACCGCACGGCTGATGGCGGGATCGAGTTGTTCACCCGGCGACAGGAGCGCGTAAGCAGCCAGTTCCCTGATGTTGTCGAGCTGCTCCAGGCCGGGTTGGGCCCGCGCGAGGCCATCCTGGAGGGCGAGGTGGTGGCGTACGACGCGGCGGCTGGCGAGCTTCGCCCGTTCCAGGAGGTCATGTTCCGCCGCCGCAAGCATGGAATCGCCGAGGCTGCAAGGGATGTGCCGGTCGGGCTGTTCTGCTTTGAGCTGCTGTACGCCGACGGGGAGGATCTCACCCGCATGCCCTATCTGGCACGTCGGGCCCGCCTCGCCGAGGCGGTCAGGTTGTCCGACCGGCTCCGGCTGACCACAGCGCTGGAGGTAACAACCGCCCCCACGCTGGAGACCGCGTTCGAGCAGGCTGTGGCCGACGGATCTGAAGGTCTGGTATGCAAGTCGACCGGCCCGGACGCGATCTATCAGGCAGGCGCCCGCGGCTGGTTGTGGATCAAGCTCAAACGGGACTACCGCACCGAACTGGCGGACACCGTCGACCTCGTCGTTGTCGGGGCATTCGCCGGGCGGGGCCGGCGGCGGGGTATGTACGGGGCGGTTCTGCTGGCGGCGTACGACCCGGAAACGGAGCTTTACCAAACGGTCGGCCGGTGCGGCACCGGGTTCTCCGATGCCGAGCTGGCCGCGCTGCCGGCAAGGCTTGCAGGCCTGATCCGGCCACAGCGGCCCGCACGGGTCGACTCGCGCGTACCCGCTGACGTGTGGTTCGAGCCACGCGTGGTGGTCGAGGTGCTCGTGGCCGAGCTCACGCTGTCGCCCAACCACACCGCCGGTTGGGGGCGGCTCAAGGACGATGCTGGGCTATCGATGCGGTTTCCCCGGTTCACAGGGCGCTGGCGTGACGATAAGGAGCCGCAGGACTCCACCACCACCCAACAGCTCGTTGAGCTTTATCTCACCGCACGCCGGGCGCCCACCGGCGGATGACGTGTGCGACCAGCCACCGTTGAGAATCACCTTGCTTCCGTCAGCGAGCGCCAGGCCAGTAACCCAGCTCCTCGATATCCGGCGTCGCCGGCGAACTGTCCAGTCGAGATCGTCGGGGCCGGTCGCCAGGCGAGGCCGGCTTGTACCTCGCGAGTGAGCGGCTGGATCAGCGCCGCGCCCGCAGCCGCCATGCCACCACCTATGATGATCAGTTCCGGGTCCATGAGTAGTACGTAGTGCACCAGGGCCCGGCCCAGGCCAATGAGGGCGTCGTTGAAGATTCCGACGGCTACGGGATCTCCGGCTGCAGCTCGGCTGATGACGTCTTCGGCGGGAACGTCTCTGATGCCGCTGGCAGCGGAATATCGGCGTGAGAGCGCGGCCCCGCTGGCATAGGTCTCAGTGCATCCGCGTTGCCCGCAGGCGCACCATTCTCCGTCCGGAAACACCGGGAGGTGGCCGAGTTCCCCTGCCCTGCCTGTGGCGCCGGCTGATACTTGACCTCTTGTGATCACAGCCGCCGCCACACCTGTGCCGAGGGCAACGAAAAGGACTTCTTGCAAGCCTCGGCCGGCGCCCAATTCGAGCTCGGCCAGCCCGGCGGCGCGTACGTCGTGGTCCAGGACTACCGGCAGTCCAACTGCCTCCGCCACGACCTGGCGTAGGGGCAGTTGGCGCCAGCCGATGTTCGTGGCGTAGACGGCGATGCCTTGCTGCGCGTCCACAACTCCAGGGACCACAAGGCCCACCGCCCGCAGCCGCGCGGCCGCCGAGACCTGCGCTCGCAGCTCGACGATGGCGTCAATGGTTGTTTCGACGATTGCGTCCGGGCCGAGGTGCCTGGGCGTTGGCCGTCCGCTGCGGCCGAATTCGTGCCCGTCAGAATCGAGGAGGGCGGCCTTAACGGTGGTGCCGCCGACATCGACTCCAATGACAAGATCACGCTGAACGGCGTCGTGGCCGTCCATCTGGATGGGGATCATGTCAGGAAAGCAGGACTGACCGTGCGAGGTGCCGGGGGGCGTCGGGGTTGAGCCCTTTGGCCTCAGCGAGCGCCACGGCCAGCCGCTGCGCCCTGATCAAATCCGCCATTGGGTCAAGACCACTGATTTCCACGTATGCACCGGTAACCCCGAGGTCCTCCACTAGCCCTGGGGGAGGCGGGCCGAACACCCACACCGTCGAAGCTCGCCCGACCACGCTGATGGGACCGTGACGGAATTCCATGGCCGGGTAGGACTCGGCCCACGACTGTGACGCCTCGCGCAATTTCAGCGCGGCCTCATTCGCGATGCCGACCGACATACCGTTACCCAGAAAGGTGAACTGGGCAGAGTCGAGTGCGCGCGGGGGCAACACGTCGGTCAACGCGGATCGCCCCTGCTCGATAACAGCGGTGAGGTCACCACCCAGCCAGGCACGCCACAACGCCAGGGCGGTCGTTGCGAACCGTGTCTGGACAATGGACTTCTCGTCGGCGAAATCCAAAACCACCTGATGATCCGTCAGCTCGACGACGGGGCGATTCGGGTCAGCGGTGATCGCGACCGTACGCGGTCCCGTCGCGTTCCGTAGCGTCTCGAGCAACCGCAGGACCTCGGTTGTGGTGCCGCTGCGGGTTAGCGCGACAAGAGTGTCGTAGGAGCGGCGGGTCGGAAATTCTGAGGCGGCAAAAGCATCGGTTTCGCCATGCCCCGAGCGTTCCCGCAAGAACGCGAAGCTCTGAGCCATGAAGAACGAGGTGCCGCATCCGATGATGGCGACCCGTTGACCACGCCCGGGAAGCGCCTGACGGACATGCTCTGTGACGCCAAGCCCCGCGGCCCGCGCCCACGCCGACGGCTGGTCAGCGATCTCAACTGAGACGTGCCTTGACGGCCGAGCATGCTCGTCCGCGAGCTCCGTTCCTGGCATGGACGTCATTCGCCTCCCGCCCCAGCCCGACTAGGATTCATCTCCAGCGTATTGTCCAGGCCTGTGGGCGCCGCATCCACCGTCATCCACTCCGTCCGGTTGATCAGCTCAGGTCTTGACCGCGCCGACGCCTTCGTCGCGTTCGCAGACGGTCGCGTGCTCGCCACGGGGACCGGCAGTGGGTGGCGTGAGCTCGCCGGCGACGGCTCGGATGTTCTCGACGGCGCTGGACGCGTCCTCACCCCGGGGTTGGTGGACATCCACAACCACGGCGCTGCCGGCGCCGAGTACGGCGAGAGCGCAGATGCCATCCGTACGGCTAGGCGACTCCATCGCGTCCACGGCATCACTCGTCAGCTGCTCTCGCTGGTCACGGCTTCCCCTGACGATCTGATCACCCAAATTCAGGTCGCGGCGGCCGAAACCCGGCGAGATTCCACAATCCTGGGCATCCACCTCGAAGGTCCATTCCTGGCCCGCGAGTACTGCGGGGCCCACGATCCGGCCTATCTTCGCGACCCCGATCCCGACCTTGTTGCGCGGCTCCTGGGTGCGGCCGACGGCACTCTGCGCCAGGTCACGATGGCGCCGGAGCGACCTTATTTCGCCGAGTCGGCGCGGATCTTGTCGGAGGCGGGTGTCGTTGTCGCGGCCGGTCACACGGCGGCGACGTTTGAGCAGGCAAAGGGTGCGATCGACGCGGGGGCGAGCCTACTCACTCACACCTTCAATGCGATGCCTGGCGTGCATCATCGTGCGCCCGGGCCAGTGCTCGCGTTCGTTGACAACCCCGGTGGTTGGCTGGAGGTCATCGATGACGGCGTCCACGTACGACCGGAGGTAGTTCGGATGCTCTGCCGGCTAGCTCCCGGGCGGGTGGCTCTGGTCAGCGATGCCATGGCCGCCGCCGGCGTCGGGGATGGGCGATACCGTCTCGGCAACTTGGACGTTGATGTCACCGAGGGCGTCGCCCGGCTCGCCGGAGGAAAGTCGCTCGCCGGCTCAACCCTCACTTTGGACGTCGCGGTCGCCCGCGCCATACAGGACGTGGGCCTGACTCCCCTCGCCGCAATCGAGGCGGCCACGGCCATCCCGGCCCAGATCTTGGGAGTCGATGACCGGTTCGGTCGCCTGGAATCGGGTTACGTGGCCGACGCCGTGCTGTTCGACAAGGACTGGCAGGTGCAGGGCGTGTGGATCGACGGGCGGCCAGCAGGGGAGCGGGAGCACTGACGATGGAAGTGGTCATCAGCCCGACGCCGGACGAGGCGGGGAAGTTGGCCGCCGACGCCATCTCTGAACTCGTACAGCGTCGGCCAGAGGCCGTCCTGGGCGTGGCCACTGGATCAAGTCCCCTGATCATCTACGACGAACTCGGTCGCCGAGTGGCGCAGGGTTCCTTGTCGCTGGCAAAGTCGCGCGCGTTCCTGCTCGACGAGTACGTCGGGCTGCCAGCAGATCATCCGCAGCGGTACCGGAACGTCATTCGAGATGAGTTCGTCGAGCAGGTCGACATCGATTCGGCTCAGGTGTTTGGGCCGGACGGGCTGGCCACGGACCTGGTGCGCGCTTGCGAGGCGTACGAACGAGCCATAGCCGACGCCGGCGGTGTCGACCTACAGATTCTTGGGATTGGCACCGACGGGCATATCGCATTCAACGAACCCGGTTCCTCGCTGGCCTCCCGAACTCGGATCAAGACGTTGACCAGCCAGACCCGCCGGGACAACGCTCGATTCTTCGGCGGGAACGTCGAGGCCGTCCCGCGGCACTGCCTGACTCAGGGCATCGGCACCATCCTCCAGGCCCGCCATATTGTGCTCGTGGCCTCTGGGCGAGAAAAGGCGGAGGCGGTCCACCAGCTCGTCGAGGGATCCGTGTCGGCGATGTGGCCGGCAACCGCGCTGCAGCTACACCCGCACGTCACCGTGTTGCTGGACACCGCCGCGGCTTCGCGCCTCCAGCTCGCCTCGTATTACATCGAGACCTACCAAGGCAAACCAAGCTGGCAGGGGTTTTAGTGCCCAGCGTGCTGGCCACCCTGCTGCCTGGGTTCTCGGGGACGGCGCTGCCGGGCTGGCTGCGGGACCGGCTCCGGGCAGGTCTGGGAGGCGTCTGCCTTTTCGCCCAAAACATCTCCTCGCCCGAACAGCTTCGGGGCCTGACCGACGCAATCATGGCCGAGAATCCGAACGCGATCATCGCTATTGACGAGGAAGGCGGTGACGTCACGCGGCTGTTCGCTTCAACCGGTGCGCCATTTCCTGGGAATGCTGTGCTGGGCCGGCTGGATGAGCTCGACACCACTCGCGAGACCGCGGCCGCGATCGGCTGGTCACTGCGTCGGGCCTGCTGCACCGTCAACTTCGCTCCCTGCGTCGACGTCAACTCCCGGTCCGATAACCCGGTTATCGGCGTTCGCAGCTTTGGCAGCGACGCTGAACGGGTGGCGCGGCATGGAGCAGCCTGGGTGGAGGGCCTGCAGTCGACCGGCGTGGCTGCGACCGCCAAACATTTCCCGGGTCACGGCGACACGGCGCAGGACTCGCATCTCTCGCTACCCGTTGTCAACCGCTCCTTAGACGAGCTGCGGCGGCGCGAGCTTGTGCCGTTCGCTGCAGCCATCGACGTGGGGTGCCGGGTGATCATGACCTCCCACATCATGCTGCCCCAGCTGGACTCCGACAATCCAGCGACAATGAGTCGAGCCGTCCTGCATGATCTGCTGCGCGGCGAGCTGGGCTTCTCCGGGGTGGTCGTGAGCGACGCGATGGACATGGCCGGTGCCTCCGGCTCGCTTGGGATGGCTGGGGCGGCCCTCGCCGCCTTGCGAGCCGGCTGCGATCTGCTCTGCCTCGGGACCGAGAACACCGATAATGAGCTCGTCGCCATCGAGCGCGCGGTGAACGGCGCGGTCGCTGAGGGCACCCTTGCCCGCACCAGGGTGTCCGAAGCAGTGAGCCGGGTACAAAGGCTTGCAACCAACCTCGAAGCCGCCGGGGCGGCGGCCGGGCCGCCGCCGGGTTTCGCCCCCGGCTGGCCGAAGACCGAAGCAGAACTGGTTCGTACTTTCGATGTCCAACCTGGAGCATCGGATTGGCGGGCCAAGGCATTGGGCCGATACAGCGTCGTACGCCTTGAAGCAGATCCCAATATTGCAATGGGCACTACACCGTGGGGGCCGTTCGCCCCCGAGATTAGGCAAGGGGCTGCCGACGGCCGGGGGGCGCCTGAGGCCTCGTCCTTCGCCGCGCAGTCCGTGTGGTTGGTCTCTCCTGTGGAATCGGCGCTGCCGTTTCAACCCGAGCAGCCGGTACTCGTCGTTGGACGCGACATCCACCGGCATGCCTTCGCGCGAGAAGCTGTCGACCGGCTGCGTTCGGAGCATGTCGACGTGCTGGTCGTCGACATGGGTTGGCCATCGGAAGACCGCCGGTACGCCGACCTGGCCACCTTTGGCGCGTCGCTCCTTATGGGGCGCGCGCTGCTCAAGTGGTTCGAGTTCCCAGGGGATCCTCCCAAGTAGGTTCAGAGCTCGGGGAGGCGTGCGTCTTCGCCGGGTCGCCGATTCCGGTGGCTACCCGGTCGCCAGAGTGGTACCATTACTCGTACCACTTTCAGGAGGATTGATGGCTATCACCGCGAGCGAAGCCCGCAAGAACCTTTTTCCGCTCATCGAGCAGGTCAACGACGATCGGACACCGATCGAGATCACCTCGCGACGTGGTGACGCCATCCTGGTCTCTCGCGCCGACTACGACGCCCTAGAGGAGACCGCACACTTGCTGCGGGTGCCCGCGAACGCCAAGCGACTGATCGAAAGCTTGCAGCAGGCCGTCGCCGGAGAGCGTGAAGAGCACGACCTCGTCCGGTGAGGCTCGTCTTCACCCCTCACGGCTGGGAGGACTACACCTACTGGCTCGCCGCGGACCGAGCCACACTCAAGCGCATCAACCGGTTGATCGACGCCGCGCTCGGCGACCCCGTCGCGGGCATCGGGAAGCCCGAACCACTCCGGCATATGTTCGCCGGCGCGTGGTCCCGCCGCATCAGTGAGGAGCACCGCCTCGTCTACCTCGTCGACGGCGACGACCTCGTGATCTTGCAGGCACGTTTCCACTACAAGTGATCAACCGCGATATGTCGTCGATGGCGTGATCCCGATCACTGCTGGCACGTAGCTGGAGAGCGCCGAGCCCACAAGATCAGGTGAACCTGGCGAGAGGAGCGCCGGTAAGACCCATTCCTCAGTGCCTGATGCGCGCGACTTCTGCTCGGATGGTATGGAAGAGGGCCTCGTCAACGTCGCGGCCTGCGTGCCGTAAAACCAGCACCGCCGCGCCCACCAGGCCGTCCGAAACCGGAATCACCGGATCATCGCCGGCCGCGGGGACGAGCTCGGCCTGGAGCCTGGCTGGCGCAGCCAACATGCCACGGACGATGACACTGCCGCCTACCACGACAGGGCCTGGCAGGTCCGGGACCCGTACGGCTGAAAGAAGGTCCGCGAGCGCCGCCGACGCGCCGACGAGAATCGTACGAGCCATTCGATCGTCGTGGACCGCGAAGGCGAGTGGTGCGAACCCGGCCAACGAGACGGGCGGTCTGGCATACAAGCCCGAGACCAACTGTCGTAGAGCCTCTGCACGTCCGGTGACGGTGTCCGTGTCGGCTTCGATCCCCATTGCCTGCAGCACGAGGCCGGTCAGCGCAGTGTCCTCCCCCTGGCCGTCGAGTGACGCGGCCACCGCCCGGGCAACGGCGTGTCCGATCCAGAAACCGCCGCCAGTGTCACCGAGCAGCCAGCCCTTGCCGCCCACTACCCGGTCGAGCCGGCCCTTGCGGATTCTGGCCGCCACAGTTCCCGTCCCCGCGATCAGGGCGTATCCGTCTCGCTCGGCAGTCCCAGAGTGGAACATGCCGAGCAGGTCGTGCTCCAGGACGATTTGGCCGACACCCAGCGCGGCGAGCCGAGCCGAGACCTGCTCTCGAAAGCCGGCGCTCTTCTCGCCAGCCATTGCAACCAGCGCCGAGGTCGGTCGACCGGAGCCGATGGAGCCTGCCACGGCCTGCTCAGCGGCGACGCCAATAGCGTTTACCGCATAGCGGATTCCTGCTGCCGTCGGATTCCCGCCGCCGGCTCGACCGTAGCCGTACGCACGCCCAGAGGTGTCGAGCGCGACCGCGCGCGTGCTGGTGCCTCCAGCGTCGACTGCAAGAAAGATGGGCAGCATGTTTGATTGGTTTCGGTTCGGTCTCATCGGTTGCAGGGAAGCGCTCTAGACGCTAGCGTAAGAGCGAATTTCAGAGCTTTCGGATCAGGGTGATAGTGATTCTCACACCGGCGCGGGCTGCTCACACGCAGGAGCAGAACCCTGCAGTGCAAGATCGCATCCGGTCCCTGATGCCTGAGATGCCCTCTGCGGTTGCACGTGTGGCCGCGTATTTGCTGGAGCATCCGCAGGCGCCGCTGACACTGTCCATCGGTGAGCTTGCCGAGAAGGCCGGGGCTTCGCCCGCGACCGTCACGCGTTTCTGCCGGACCATCGGCTATCCGGGGTATGTCGAACTTCGAGTCGGCATTGCCACGGACCTCGGCCGCAGCGCCTCACTCGACTCATGGACAACCGAGATCGGAGGCGAGTTCGGCCCGGACGACTCCCCGGAGGACCTGCTGCGCATGCTGATCAGCAGCCATACCAAGGCATTAAGAGAGGCCACATCGGCCATCGATCTGGCCGTCATGACGGAGGTCTCGCAGCGGATCGCGCTGAGCTCGCACGTCGATATATACGGCGTCGTGGGCAGCGCGATGCTTGCCGAGGAACTGCAGGGCCGGCTCTACCGAATCGGCGTTCCTGCCTCCGCCTGGTCGGAGGTCCACAGCGGCCTGACCAGTGCCGCCA
>JBKPBV010000093.1:0-15491 GCA_046727055.1 Actinomycetota bacterium
GCTCCCTCCTCCTCCGTGCGGCGGCGCGCGATTCTCCGACGCTCACGCCCTATGAATAGGCCCCCCGATAGTACGCCAAAGGAGGGGGTGCGGTGGGGTCGTCGTCAGAAGGTAGACCGCTGGCACGGACAACCTCGCCGACCACAATCGTGTGATCGCCACCCTCGTGCATGCCATACGTGATGCATTCGAGCCAGGCCAGAGCGCCATCGATCAGCGGCGACCCGCTGAGTGGGCTCGGGGTGTGCGGGACGTGGTCGAACTGGCTCAGCAGATCTCTCCCGCTATGGGCAAAGTGCCTGGCAAGCGGCTCCTGGTCGACGGTCAGCAGTGACAGGCACCAGCTCTCGGCCGCGATGATCGCATCATGAAAGCGGGTCGACTTGCCGACACAGACCAAGACCAGAGGAGGCTGCAGCGAGACCGAACACACCGCCGTGGCCGTCATAGCGTGCATGATCCCTTGATGCAGCGCGGTCGCGATGGTGACACCGGAGGCGAAGTGGCCCATGACATGGCGCAGCGCATCCGGCGAGCCGGGAACCCCGTACGGCCGATCTGGCGCGGTCGCCGGGGTCGCCTCCGGCAAGCTTGGGCTCGTCACGCGCGCTAACTCAGCCGGGCAAACAGGTCGTCAGCCCAGCCGTCGCCTTGAGGAAGGGGTACGCCGGTGGCCAGTCGGTAGTACTCCCGCCCCCAGCGAGTCTCGCCGAGTACGTCGCCGCCGGCGAAGAACGGCCCGTCGGCGGTGATCTGGGTGGCGTGCGCCCGCATAGCGGCCAACTTCTGTGCTACCCAAGGCGTGCCGTCGATCTCCACCGAGATGTCGGCGTCATCGGACATCATTGACGACAGCGGGCCTTCGGGGTCCAACTCTTTGAAAGTCTCGGTATCACCCGCATCGCGCAACGCCTGGATGCCGCCAAGGATCTGGCTCTTGCTTATCGCCGACCAGAACACCCGTGCGACCGTCCAAGGCTCTCCCAGATCCCGGCGGTAGGACGGCACTCCCGCAAGTTGGGTGGCGTACATGGCCACCCGGTGAGCCTGGATGTGATCAGGATGACCATAGTTGCCGACCTCATTGTAGGTGATCAGGACCTGCGGGCGCCGGTCGCGAATCACCGGCACCAGTTCGTTCGCAGCCTCCAGCAGGTCGGCGGTCCAGAAGATGCCCTGACGGAGCACGTTGCGGGGGATGGCGCGGCCCTCGGCGTCATACGCCATGCCGGAATCCCGGTATCGCCCATCGCCGCCAAGTCGAATGAGGTCGGTCACACCGAGAATCTCCATGGCCAGTTTCAGTTCCCCCAGCCGGTGCGCCCCGAGGTCATCGTTCCGGTCCGGGGCAAGGTGCGCGAGGTCCTCGACGAGCACCTCACCCTCCTCGCCGAGTGTGCAGGTCACCAAGCAGACGGCGGCACCCTCGGCCACATATTTAGCCATCGTCGCGCCGTCCATGATTGTCTCGTCATCCGGATGCGCGTGTACCAACATGAGGCGCCGGGCGGGCTCGGAGGTCACATGAGAAGCCACGGCCCCACCTTATGCGGTGGCCCACCGGTGCTCGAGGCCCAGGACGGGGCGACTAAACGACTACCCGAGGCTCAGCAAAGTGGCATGCGGAGAGGTGTGCCGAATCGCCATCGGGCCGGTCGATCAGCAAGGGTTCATCGATGCTGCAGATCTCCTGCGCCTTCCAGCAACGGGTATGGAACCTGCACGCCACCGGAGGATTGGCCGGGCTGGGCACGTCGCCGGTCAGCACAATCTGCTCGCGAACATTACGCAGCGTGGGATCCGGCATCGGCACCGCGGAGAGCAGGGCTTGGGTGTACGGATGGGTGGGACGGGAGTAGATCTGGTCCTCGTCGCCGATCTCGACAATCTTGCCGAGGTACATCACCCCGACCCGGTCGGAGATGTGCCTAACCACTGACAGGTCATGGGCGATAAAGATGTACGCCAGTCCGAGTCCCGCCTGCAGCTCGGCCAGCAGATTGACTACCTGGGCCTGCACGGAGACATCTAGCGCTGAGACCGGCTCATCGCAGATGATCACCTTAGGGTTCAGCGCCAGCCCACGCGCAATTCCGATCCGTTGCCGCTGACCACCAGAGAACTGGTGCGGGTACCGGTTGATGTGCTCAGGGTTGAGGCCCACCAGGTCCAGCAATTGCTGAACCCGCTGCCGGCGGTCGCGCTTAGTCAGGACGTCGGTGTGGATTTCAAACGGCTCCCCGACGATGTCGCCGACTGTCATGCGGGGGTTCAACGATGTGTATGGATCCTGAAAGACGATCTGGATGTCTCGCCGTAGCCGGCGCATTGCGCTGCCCTTCTGGGAATAGACATCGACTCCGTCGAAGATCAGCTTCCCAGCGGTCGGCTCCTCCAGTCGCATAAGCATGCGGGCAAGAGTGGACTTGCCGCAGCCGGATTCGCCTACGATGCCCAGAGTCTCGCCCCTGTAGAGCTCGAAGGACACTCCGTCCAGCGCTTTGACTTGGCCGACCGTACGGCGCAGCACACCGGACTTGATCGGGTAGTACTTGACCAGGTTCTCGGCCTGAAGGATGACCTCCCCCGTCATGGCAACACTCCAGGTCCCGGACTCGCGTCTGCGATGCGGTCAGGCTCCGAGATCACCGTCGGTTCAGGTCCGTACTCCAGAGCGGCTTGCACATCGTCTACGGTCTGGGTGACTTCCAGCTCGGGGCTGTGCTCGAGCACCAGCTCGGAGAAGTGGCAGGCTGCTAACCGGTGATACATCACCTCGCGGAGCGGCGGCGGAGGGTCGACGCGGCAGATGTCCTGGGCGTAGCTGCAGCGAGGGTTGAAAGGGCAGCCGGGCGGGATCCGCATCAGGTTGGGTGGCAGCCCGCCGATGGCGGCAAGTTCTTGGCCCTTCTGGTCCAGCCGGGGGATGGATTCCAGCAGGCCCTTGGTGTATGGATGCGCTGGGCTGGCGTAGATCTCGAAGACGTCCGACTGCTCCACGATCCGGCCGGCGTACATGACCGCGATCCGGTCGGCCACGTCGGCCACCACGCCGAGGTCATGGGTGATGAGGATCAGGCCCATCTGCCGTTCCTCCTGCAGATCAGCGAGCAGCTTCATGATCTGCGCCTGCACGGTGACGTCCAGTGCGGTGGTGGGCTCGTCGGCGATCAGTACGGCCGGGTCGAGTGCGATCCCCATTGCGATCATGATGCGTTGCCGCATTCCGCCCGAGAACTGATGCGGAAACGCCTTAACCCGCTGCGCAGCCCCTGGAATCTGCACCCGCTGCATAAGACGTATGGCCTGGGCAATCGAGTCCGATTTGTTCATGCCGCGGTGCTTGCGGAACATCTCAGCGATCTGCCAGCCCACGGGAAAGACTGGGTTGAGTGCAGATAGCGCATCCTGGAAGACCATCGAGATCTCCGGCCCACGCACCCGCCGCCGCGCGTCGTCGGGCATCGTGAGGATGTTTCGCCCGCAGTAACGCACCTCGCCGCCGGTGACGAAAGCGGGCGGGGAGTCCAGGATGCCCATGATGGCCTGCGCGGTCACCGATTTACCTGATCCAGACTCACCGAGGATGGCCAGTGTCTCGCCCTGGTGGAGGTCAAACGACACGCCATTGATCGCTTTGGCGACACCGTCGCGGGTACGGAACTCCACCTGCAACTCATCGACCTGGAGCAACAGGCCATCGACCGGCTGCCATAGGCCTTGGGTATCGAGGATCTCGACATCGGCCTTGCTCCCGGTCCCGACTGATAGCGGCACGGCAGCCTCCTTTAACGCAGTCTCGGATCGAGGGCGTCGCGGACGACGTCGCCAAGCATGATGAAGGCGAGCACCGTGAGCGACAAGAACACGCTGGGGAACAGCAGCATGTGCGGGGCAGCTCTGATCATGCCAATACCCGAGGCCTCGGAGATCTGGATGCCCCAGGAGATGGCGGGCGGCTGCAGTCCGACGCCCAGGAAAGACAATGTGGCCTCGATAGCGATGAAGGCGCCGAGGTTGATGGCCGACACCACGATCACGGACGCCAGCGAGTTGGGCAGGATGTGGGCGCTGATGATCCGGGTCGGAGACGCGCCGAGTGCCCGGGCGGCCTGGACGTAGTCGTTCGGCTTGACCTGAAGCACGCTGGAGCGCATCAGCCGCATGATCAACGGCCAGCCGAAGATGCCGAGCACTAAGGCCACCTTCGCTACCTGCACCAGGAACGGTGTGGTCAGCGGGTCGTTGGGGAAGATGTAGAGAAACAAAATCCCACCCAGCAGCAACGGGATGCCGAGGAAGATCTCGCCGATGCGGCTGAGTACCGAATCCGCCCAGCCCGCCCGGTAACCGGCGATGATGCCGACGAACGAGCCGAGCATCGCGACGAACAATGTGGCGAAGATGCCGACCAGGATCGAGGCTCGGGCCCCATAGACGGTCCGTGCGTAGACGTCGTAGCCCTGACCGTCCCGGCCGAACCAGGCGTCGGCCGAGGGTGCTTCGCGGGCCTTGGACAGGTCGGCGACGGTCGGGTCGGTGCTGGTGAATAGCTGCGGGAACGCCGCCATGACGACAAAGAACACGATCAGCGCCGCCGAGATCCAGAACATCGGCCGCCGGCGTAGCTCATCCCAGGCGTCGGTGCGGAGTGAACGCGCCTTCTCGCCCTTCGCCGGGGCAGCCAGCGGGCGCTCCCGACCGCCAGTGGCGTCGATCGAGATCGGAACAACCGATTCGGTGCTGAGGGCAGAGTCGCGGGTGGTGTCAGTCATGGGAGATCCTCGGATCCAAGAAGCCGTAGAGGACGTCGACGATCAGGTTGACCAACAGGTAGATCAACACCAGGCAGAGAATCGTGCCCACCACCGACGCGCCATCCTTCTGGCCGATGCTGCGATAGAGGAAGTTGCCGATGCCGTTGACGTTGAAGATCCGTTCGGTGACGATTGCCCCGCCCATCAGCGCGCCGATGTCGATGCCGATGAACGTGATGACCGGGATCAGCGAGTTGCGCAGGGTGTGTACCCCGATCGTGCGCCTGTTGCTGAGACCCTTGGCCTTGGCGGTTCGCACATAGTCGGCCCGCAGGTTCTCGGCCAGGTTGGCCCGCATCAGCCGGGCGATGTAGGCCAACGAGGCCGAGGCCAGGACGAAGGCAGGCATGACCAGCTGATAGGTGGTGCCCTGGGTGGCGGTGACCGGGAACCAGCCAAGCCGGACCCCGAAGATCAACTGGGCGAAGCTCCCGATCACGAAGATGGGGATCGAGATCAAGAACAGCGTGCTTACCGTGACCAGGTTGTCGATGAACTTCCCACGCCGGATGCCGGCGAGCACGCCCGCGGTGATGCCGATCACGGACTCGATGACCACTGCCATCGTGCCGAGCTTGAGGGTGGTAGGCCAGCGGGCCGCCAGCTCATCGGTCACCTTGTTACCGAAGAAGTTTGTGCCTAGGTCACCCTGCACCAGGTTGCCCATATAGAGCAGGTACTGGACGATCAGCGGCTTGTCGAGGTTATAGTCGGCCCTGAACTTGGCGATGTAGCCCTCCGGGCACGCCCGCTCGCCGCAGCGCCCGACAGTCGGATCCCCGAGGGCGAAGACCGCGACGTAGATGATGAACGTGACACCGATGATGACCGGGATCATCTGCAGCAGTCGGCGAATGATGTATTTGCCCACCCCGACCCCCTCTCGTAAAAGGTTCGGACGAGCCTCTTGGACGAAACATAGCGTCGGCCCGCCGAGATTGTTCCGGCGGGCCGACGCTATTTAGTGATGTTTCACGGGCTCGTTGTTCACTTCACCTTGATCGCCACGAAATCGAGGACACCGAAGGCGTTGACCTTCACGTCAGTGACCTTCTCCGACCAGACCGCCGTGGTCTTCGGGTACCACAGCGGTGCGGTGGGGAAGTCCTCGGCAAGCAGAGCTTCGGCCTGCTGATACAAAGTGTTGGCCTCGTCCGGCGTCTTGGCCGCAGCCGCTTCGGTGGTCAGCCTGGTGAACTCAGGGTTGTCGTAATGGCTCCAGTTAGAGTCCGCACCCTTGGCATAGATCGGGTTAAGGAAGTTCTCGATCGACGGGTAGTCCATCTGCCAGGAGCTTCGGAACATGCCCTTGATCTCATTGGCGTCGATCTTCTTGTTGAAGGTGGCGAAGTCGACCACTGGCACGACGGTGCACTCGATGCCGAGTGTGTTCTTGACCGAATTGCATACCGCCTCCGACCAGGCCTTGTTCGGCGCATCGGCGTTGTAGGTCATCGTCAGCGTGCCCTTGTACCCGCCAGCCGCCTCGAAAGCTGTCTTCGCCGCCGCGGGGTCGAACTTGCAAGAGTCGCCGCAGACGTCGGCCTTGTAGCCATCCACGACCGGGGAGACCCAGCCGGTGGCCGGGGTGACCGTATTGTTCCAGATCTGCTTGGTGATCAGATCACGGTCGACGGCCCGGGAAATGGCCTTGCGCAGATCCGGATTGTCTTTGAGCTGCGGATCGTTCGGGGAGAACGTGATCCAGCTGACCCGGCCGGCCTCGCGCTGGGAGTTGCGGTCAGGGAAGTCGCTTTGGTACGCGTCGCCGATGAACTGATCTTGCGGAATGTAGCTCTCGTCGATGTAGTCGAGGCTGCCGGCCACGGCGTCGGCATAGGCCGCGGTGGGGTCCTGGTAGACCCGGACGGTCACCTTGTCCACATTCGCCTTGGTCGCGCCGGAGAAATCGGCGAACTTGGAGAGTACGAACTCGGTGTTGGACTTGCTGTCCATCTTGAACGGCCCGGCACCGATCGGCTTGGCTTCGAACGCCTTCTGGTCGGCGAAGAAGGAGTCCGGCAGCGGAGCGAATGAGGAATAGCCCAGCCGTACCGGCAGGTTGGACACCGGCTCCGAGGTCTGGATGGTGAAGGTCATGTCGTCGACCACCTTCAGGCCCGACATGGTCTCGGCCTTGGGCTTCTGCTTGCATTCGGCGTCAGGGCACTGCACCTCGGCGTAACCCTCAACCGGAGCGTAGAAGTAGCTGCCGGCCTGGCCGTTCGGCGCGTAGGCGGTGTAGTTCCAGGCGTCCACGAAGTTCTTGGCCTTGACGTCGGTGCCGTCGTGGAACTTGTAAGGCTTCAGCTTGACGGTGAAGTTCTGGTTGTCGGTTGTCTCGATGGACTCGGCGATGTCCATCTCCGGCGCTGCGTTCTCGGTGTTGTAGCGAACCAGCTTGGAGGTCATTATCTCGATGACGTCGCCGCCACAGACCTCGCTGGTCGCACCCGGAATGAGCGGGTTCTCCGGCGTACAGCCGGCAACAACGATCTCGCCGCCCGCCGCCGGGGGCGCCTCCCCACCCGGCTCTGACGTCGTACCGCCACCGCCACACGCCGTCGCAAAGAGAACGATGGACATGATGGCTACAGCCGCCATCCCGCGAGTTCTTCCACGCATTCGATGTCCTCCTCCAATGTGCGCCTCGGGTGGGCGCCTCAGCCTGACGTGGGCAGCGTAGGGGACTCCCCACGGGTAACGAAACAGTTCTAGGCCACCAAACTAATACCCACAAGACTTGTCGATCAGCAGCGGGCAACACGCAACATGATTGTGATCCCACCCGTTGCTAGCACCGCACCTGGGAGCTGCTGGTGGGCGGCGCGACGTGTTAAGCGCCACAGCTAGTCTTAGCGCGGCGACGCTCGGCGTCACGACCGAGTCGTCTGTGCAGCTACGAATGAGGCATCCGATGAACCCACAGAGCCTGATCAGCGACACAAGCCCAACCCCACCAGTTGATCGAGGCAGCGCGGCTGAGCACCTGTGGATGCACTTCACCCGGATGTCCAGCTACGCCACTAAGCCGGTACCGACCATCGAGCGCGGCGAGGGCGCCTACATCTGGGACACGAATGGGCGCAAGTACCTCGATGGGCTTTCGGGTCTGTTTGCCGTGCAAGCCGGACACGGACGCGTTGAGCTGGCCGAGGCTGCCGCTGCTCAAGCACGCAAGCTGGCCTTCTTCCCCATCTGGTCCTACGCGCACCCGACGGCTATCGAGCTAGCTGATCGGCTAGCGGCCCTGGCGCCTGGCGACCTGAACAAGGTCTTCTTCTCCTGCGGCGGCGGCGAGTCGGTGGAAACGGCCTGGAAGGTCGCCAAGCAGTACTTCAAGCTGATCGGGAAGCCGTCCAAGACGAAGGTGATCTCCCGCGCCGTCGCGTACCACGGCACGACGCACGGCGCATTGTCCATCACCGGAGTGCCGGGCTTCAGGCTTCCTTTCGAACCGCTGGTGCCGGGGAGCTCTCGGGTGCCGAACACCGACTTCTACCGCGCACCGGAGGAGGTAGCCGGCGACGAGAAGCAGTTCGGGCTGTGGGCCGCCAACAGGGTCGAAGAGTCCGTTCTCCAGGAGGGCCCAGACAGCATCGCGGCCGTGTTCGTCGAGCCTGTGCAGAACGCTGGCGGCTGCATTCCCGCCCCTGCGGGATACTTCGAGCGGCTGCGGGAGATCTGTGACGCTTACGAGCTGTTGCTTGTCTCCGATGAAGTGATTTGCGCGTACGGGCGGCTGGGAACGATGTTCGGTGCGCAGAAGTACGGCTACCAGCCCGACATCATTACCAGCGCCAAGGGTTTGACATCGGGCTACTCGCCGCTCGGTGCGGCGATCATCTCTGATCGCGTCTTCGAGCCGTTCGGCCGCGGGAACACCTCCTTCCCGCACGGCTACACCTTCGGGGGCCACCCGGTGTCGTGCGCAGTCGGCTTGGCGAATTTGGATCTCTTCGAACGTGAAGACCTGCTCGGAAACGTGCTGCGCCACGAGAACCACTTCCGTCAGACTCTGGAGCGGCTCTACGACTTACCGATCGTTGGTGATGTCCGTGGAGATGGCTACTTCTATGCCGTGGAGCTTGTGAAGGATAAAGCGACCAAGGAAACCTTGAATTCGGACGAGGTGGAAAGGTTGCTTCGTGGCTTTGTAGCGGGCGCCTTGTTTGAGAACGGCCTCTACTGCCGCACCGACGACCGCGGCAACGCCGTCGTACAGGTCGCTCCCCCGTTGATTTGTGGTCAGGCGGAGTTCGACGAGATGGAGCAGATCCTGCGCCACGTGCTCGCCGAGGCCTGGACCAAGATCTGATCCTCGCCCTCGGGTCGGTTTCACGACGGTCATCAGTGGTCCAAAATGTCGTGGGTGACGCTGTCTATACGTAGGCTCGAGCCCGAGCACGCCGAGGTCGCGCGGCGGCTGGGGATGGAGGCATTCGGGGTTCCCAGCAGCCCGCCGGCAAGCCCGGCAACCATCGATCAACCTGGACGGATCTGGTACGGGGCATTTGAGGACGAGCTGCTGGTGGCGCAGCTGATTGATCGGGAATACGATTCTTACTTCGGGGGCGTTCCGGTGCCCACGTGCGGCGTCGCTGGGGTCACAGTTGCGGCGGAACAGCGCGGCCAAGGTGTTCTCACTCCGCTGTTTGCCACTCTGCTCCAGAATGCGAAGCAGCGTGGCGCATTGATCTCAACTCTCTTCCCGTCAGCGCCGCGGATCTATCGCAAGTTCGGTTACGAGACGATCGCGGACGCTGTGACGGTCGAGGTTCCAAGCCAGATCTTGGCTGCGGTCCAGCGTCCGGCGATGACACGGACTCGCCGCGCTGTCGCGGGCGACTTCGACGCCATCCGTGCGGTTTACGACGCCTGGGCGATCGAGCAGAACGGTCCGCTGAGCCGACGAGGTGTCTCCTTCACGGCAACGGCCGCGGACTTCATCGCCGGCTTCACCGGCGTGACCGTCGCCGTCGATGCCAACAAAGAGATCTGCGGATTCGTCTCCTGGAACCGTGGTCAGAGTGTCGGGGAAAGCGCGAGCATCCAGGTCTTTGATCTCTTGGCCATTAAAGCCGACGGTTACCGAGCGCTGCTTGCGGTGATCGGGAGCTTCGCGAGCGTGGCAGGCTCGGTCAAGATCAGAACGTCCGGAGATGATCTTGCTCGGTTGTTCTTGCCAAGCATCCAGTGGAAGGTGATCGAGTCCTATCCGTACATGCTGGCGATCTTGGACGTGGCTGAATCGCTGGCGCGGCGACGATATCCGCCGAGTCTGACGGCGACATTGCGTTTTCGCGTCGAAGGCGACTTCCTGCCGGAGAACAACCGCGCGTACGAGCTATCAGTGGCTGAGGGACGAGCCACATGCTCCCTTGCTGATCATGGGGATCGGACGTTCACACCGCAGGGTCTGGCGCTGCTGTACGCGGGCACCCAGTCCTGCGCCAACCTGCGGCTGGCCGGGCACCTCGATGGCGGCGACATAAGACAGGATCTGGACTGGGACGCCCTCTTTGGCGCTCGCCAACGACACATTCGCGACTACTTCTGAGGTAACAGCAGTAATCAACCTGGCACATGAGCCGCGAAACGGAGCCGCTCGCGGCTGACCGAAGACGGCGATCACGCGTCCAAAGTTTGGCCGTCGAGCAGCGACACGACGGTCGAGCGATCTCGCAGCGGTCCGAGTGCCGACTCACCGATGATCATCGGGTGTACGCAAACTTCCGCATCCTCAATGAGGATCATCGCTAGAGCGGTGACGCGGAGCCGATAATTCGACCCGATTAAGGCAGCGCCCAACATCACGGTCGCGGAGTGGGCGACGCCGCGCTTGTCACCGCTGATCTCCCGGGCGAGGATGCTACATGGCTTCGTCACCACCCGCGGCTCCGGAGGAGTTCTCGCGGAGAACGATGAGGCGCTCGCTGTTTATCGACGAGTCAAAGAACCCGTGGCGCGCGCCGGACTTCCCTTCACGGTCCGAACCACAAAGAGCCAGGTGACGTTCAGTCGCCGACGTGGCTTTGCACGTTTGGATGCCCGGCAGGTACCTGGAGAACCCGGCGGCCGACGTCGTCCTCTCCATTGCCCTGGACCGGCACATCCCGTCCGAGCGCTTCAAGGAGGTTGTCCACGCAGCGCCGTCCGTCTGGGTGCACCACTTGGAGATCGGACGAGCTGGACGACGAGGTGAGGCGATGGCTGCACGACGCTGCCGATCGTGCCGCGTGACGGCAGAGCTTCGAACCGGAGTCCCCTACACATTGAACCGAAATTCGACGACGTCCCCGTCGGCCATCACGTACTCCTTGCCTTCCAGCCGCACCTTCCCCCTGGCGCGGGCATTCTGCATCGACCCGGCCGCGACGAGATCATCGAACGAAACGACCTCGGCTCTGATGAAACCCTTCTGAAAATCGCTATGGATGACGCCCGCAGCCTCTGGGGCCGTGGCTCCCTTGCGTATCGTCCAGGCTCGCGACTCCTTCGGACCGGCCGTCAGAAAGGTCTGCAAGCCCAGCGTGTCGAAGCCGACGCGGGCCAACAGCTCGAGACCCGGCTCGACGATGCCCATTTCGGCAAGGAACTCGCGCGCCTCATCGAGCTCCATCTCTGCCAGCTCCGACTCGATCTTGGCATCGAGAAAGATTGCCTCGGCCGGCGCGACCAGGGCACTTAGCCGCTGCTTGAGCGGATCGTTGGCCAGTTCGTCGGAGTCGCAGTTGAATACATACAGGAACGGCTTGGCAGTGAGCAGAAAGAGATCACGTAGCGGTCCGCGATCGAGACCGGCAGCGAAGATCGTACGCCCCCCGTCGAGCACCTCTTGCGCCTGCTTTACAGCCCCCAGGGCTGCAGCTCGATCCTTATTGATCTTGGCATCCTTCTCCAGCCGCGGCAGAACTCTCTCAACCGTCTGCAGGTCTGCCAAGATCAGCTCCGTCTCGATCGTCTCGATGTCGCTCGCCGGATTCACGGCGCCGTCGACATGAGTGACATCGGGGTCGTCGAATACCCGCGTCACCTGGCAGATGGCGTCCGCCTCACGGATGTGGGACAGGAATGCGTTGCCCATCCCTTCGCCTTTGCTCGCTCCGCGAACGATCCCCGCGATGTCGACGAAGCTCACCGTCGCCGGCACCGTACGACTGGAATGGAAAAGCTCCGCCAACACCGCCAGACGTGGGTCGGGCACGCCCACTACCCCGATATTCGGGTCGATCGTGGCAAACGGATAACTGGCCTCCAGCACGTCGTTACGCGTGAGCGCGTTGAACAGCGTTGACTTGCCTGCATTCGGAAGCCCGACGATGCCGATCGTGAGTGCCACGGCCGACAAGCCTAGGACGTGAGCCTCGACATCCCACTGCTACGACTCTTGGCGAAGGGCTCCGAGAGCCGGCAACCCATCCCCGCGGCGGAAACCTGGGTCAACCCAGGTTGCAGTCACCTCACTCAAGTTGCAACCTAGGTGAAGGGGCAGCAAAGTGGGTTAACCCAGTTTTCTGACCTATAGAGAGGGTCGCCAACAGCGCCGCGAGCACTCAGCCCTCGCAGGCGAGGAAGGCCTCCATTGCACGAGTCAGGGTGAGCGGGTCGTGCGTGCCGGCTAGCTCCCGGGCCGAATGCATGGAAAGCATCGGAATGCCGACGTCGACGGTGGCAATTCCGAGCCGGGTAGCTGTCAAGGGACCGATGGTTGAGCCGCAGGGCACCGCATTGTTTGACACGAACAGCTGCGTCGGAATGTCGGCCGCCCGGCATACGCGGCGCCACAAGGCGGCACCCCGGCCGTCAGTGGCATAGCGCTGATTTGCGTTGATCTTGAGCACCGGGCCCGAGTTGAGCAAGGGTTGGTTTACTGGATCGTGCCGGCCGGGATAGTTCGGATGAATCGCGTGACCGGTGTCAGCCGAGAGGCAGAGCGACTCGGCAAGTGACCGATGGCGCTGGTCGAGCGTGGCCCCGAGGCCGGCCAGGATACGGCTTAGGACGTCGGCAAGCAGTGGCCCGGATGCGCCGCTCCGGGACGCGCTGCCTAGCTCTTCATGATCAAACGCTGCGACCATCTGGATCGCATCGCCAACCTTGGCATTGATCATGGCGACGATGCTCGCGTGCATGCTGCTCAGATTGTCGAGTCGACCCGACGCGAAGAACTCCTGATGCGGTCCGAAGATCGCTGGAGGTGCGGTGTCGAAGGCCCTGAGATCGTAGCCGTCAATGTCGCCGACAAAGCAACCAGCGGCTTCCGCCACGTAATCAAGAACGTGAATACCTGGATGACCGACGCTCCACACCGGTGCCGTGTGCGCCTGCTTGTCCAGCTTCAGGCCTTCATCGTTCACACTGCGATCAAGATGGATAGCGAGCTGAGGAATCCGCATGATCGCTTTGGTACGTACCAGGGTCGTGCTTCCGTCGCGTAGCACCAGGCGACCTGCTAGACCGAGCTCGCGATCCAGCCAAGAGTTGAGCAACGGCGCGCCGTAGATTTCAACCCCGACCTGCTGCCAACCAAATCCTCCGGTGTCGGCCCGCGGCTTTAGTGTGAAGCCCGTCGAATCCGTGTGCGAGCCGAGGATCCGGAACGGCATGAATGATCTTGCAGTGTTCGGGATTCGCCATGCGATGAGCGCGCCATCGCGTACCACGTAATGCCCGCCCGGCGCTGAACTCCACTCCGCCGACTCTTCTTGCGCCGCAAAGCCCGCTGCGGCCAGCCGGCGGGCGCCCTCCGCAGCGGCATGGTGCGGAGACGGTGAAGCCTCCACCAATGCGCCTAAATCGGCAACATGATCAAGTGTGGAAGGCATGTCTCTAACCTAATCACCGGCCAGCCGCGGCATTGATCTGCACGTCGATCTAGTGGTTCGCGAGCCACGTCCGACGTTTTGTCGTTACAGCCCGGCAAGATCTCGTCCATGGACAGTGTGACGGTCATGGCGCTGGTCTGTGGCCTGGTGGTGGGCCTCCTACTCGGGAGTATCGCCGGCTGGGCTATCGTGCGTGCCCGACAACACGCCAACTCGGCTCATGCTCAGATGTTGATCGCGCAGGCGCATGGAGAAGCCGCGAGTGCTCGCGCGGAGGCCGGGCAAGCACGGGCGGAAGCTGCGCAGGCCCGGAGCGATGTGGCCGATGCCCATGCCGAGGCAGCGGGGGCGCAAGCCGAGGCTGCGCAGGTATCCGCCGAGGTGGCCAAGGCAATCGCCCAGCGCGACGCCGCCCTCGACCGCGCACGAGAGATCGCCGCTGACCGAGAATCAATGATCAATCAGTTCCGGGTGCTCTCGACCGAGACACTTGACCGGCACGGCCAGTCCGCTGACGCTCAGGCGGAGGCCCGCCTAAAGGCGACCGAGCAACTGATGACTCCAGTGCGGGAAAGCCTGGAAAGGTTCAACTCGCGGCTGAGTGAGGTGGAGAAGGAGCGGGCCGCCATGTCGGCAGAGCTACGTTCCCAGGTCAGCTACGTTCAGCAGACGGGTGAAACACTGCGACGCGAGACCGCCGCCCTCGTGAATGCCTTGCGGAAACCGCAGATCCGTGGCTCCTGGGGGGAAACCCAACTCAAGCGGGTCGCCGAGCTCGCCGGCATGATCGAGCGCTGCGATTTCGACTTGCAATACACAACCAAAGATGACGATCGGGTGCTGCGGCCGGATATGCGCGTCAACCTTTCGGAGGGCAAACACGTGTTCGTGGACGCGAAGGTTCCGCTCAACGCGTTCTTGGAAGCTGCCGAGACCGAAGATCCGAAGCTTAGGGGCGAGGCCCTGGCGCGTTACGCGCGCAACGTTCGAACCCACATCGACCAGCTCTCCTCCAAGCAATATTGGAAGGCCGCAGAGACTCCGGAGTTCGTCGTGCTGTTCCTGCCGAACGAGATGTTCTTCGCTACCGCTCTTGATCAAATCCCGGACCTTTACGACTACGCCGCCGCCCGTGACGTCGTGATCGCCACGCCGACGACGCTGATCGGTATGTTGCGCGCGGTCGCGTACGGCTGGAGGCAGGCAGCGCTTGCGGAGAGCGCGGCGGAGGTCTTTCGGCTGGGGCGCGAGTTGCACGAGAAGTTGGGCCTGCTGGGAAACCGCTTCGACAAGCTGGGGAGGGCGCTTCGCAGCTCGGTTAATGCCTACAACGAGACGATTGCCACGGTGGAGGGCACAGTGCTGGTTCGCGCCCGCAAGTTCCGCGACCTGAAGGTCAGTGAGAAGGACCTGCCCGGACCGAGCCAGATCGACGAACCCGTACGCCAAATCCAGGCCCCCGAGCTGATTGATGACGCGATCCAGGTCGAGCCGATGATCGGTCGCGGCGGCCGACGCCGTACGGCTGCCATGCCGGAGGCTGCCGAACTGTATAGATCGGATCCGGACGTGCCCCAGTTGATAGAGGAAACCTCCGGTGATGAGCAGGATCAGGCCGCCGAGTCCTCCTGAGGTCGCTGCAGTGGATGGATCAACATCAGCTGCGAGCGTCGGGAAATCGCGCGCCGCCGTGCTGAGGTGGAGCGAGTGGAGGCGTTCTTTCCTCTGCGAGCGACGACGAAGTAGGCGGACTCCATGTGCGATTGCGCGAGCAGCTCCAAATAAAGCGAAAGGGGCGGCTACCCAGCGCGATCCTCGCGGAGCGAGCGTAGCGAGCGACGTACTA
>JBKPBV010000094.1:0-6162 GCA_046727055.1 Actinomycetota bacterium
TCCGCGAGTACGTCAAGCAGTGGGCCAAGACCGACTACCACCCGGTGGGCTCCTGCAAGATGGGCGACGACGACCTCGCCGTCGTTGATGAAGAACTCAAGGTCCGCGGCATGGAGGGCCTCCGGGTGATCGACGCGTCGATCATGCCGAAGTTGATCAGCGGAAACACCATGGCGACCTCGACCATGATCGGCGAGAAGGGCGCTCACCACGTGCTGCGCGGCCTCACGCCACCGGACCCGAGCGACGGCCCGACATGAGCGAATCGGCCGCACCGGAGATTGGCCAGATTCGTGTCGATGTCAACGTGGTCGCCACCATTTGCCTCGACCGGCCGGCCAAGCACAATGCGCTGACTCCGGAGATGTTAGGGCAACTCGAAGAGATCTTGATCGGCCTTGATTCCGATCGGGATGTACGGGTCGTCCTCGTCGCTGCCGCAGGTGACAGCTCCTTCTGTGCCGGCGCCGACATCAAGCGGTTCAAGGCGTTGCAGCCGCTGGACATGTGGGCGCAATGGACGCGCCTCGGGCACCGGGTGTTCGACCGCCTCGCAGGCCTTCGACAGCCGACGATCGCGGCCGTTTCCGGCAACGCGTACGGCGGCGGCTTCGAGCTGGCGCTGGCCTGTGATCTGCGGATCCTCGCTGACGACGCCACGCTGGGCCTCACCGAGGTCGGCATTGGCGCCCTCCCCGGCTGGGGCGGCACCGGCCGACTCCGCGATCTGGTGGGCGCCGGCCGGGCCAAGGAGTTGATCTTCACCGGCGAGCCGCTGACCGCAGAGCGCGCCCTCGCGTGGGGGGTAGCCAATGAGCTTGCCCCCAAGGCAGAGGTGATCAGCATTGCCCGCGCCCTGGCGGTCAAGATCGCCGACCGCGCGCCGATCGCAGTACAGATGGCTAAACAGGCCATCGATGCCGGCGACGGCTTCCGATCGATGGAGCAGGTCAGCTCCGCCGCCACCGCCTTTACCGAGGATGCTGCCGAAGGGTTCGCGTCCTTCACCGAGAAACGCGACCCGCACTACCGCGGAACCTGAACCCCGTACGCATCCCCTACCTCACCGAAAGCACCCCCATGACCACGATCACCAGCGCAGCCCCGACCACCATCACCGCCAACATGTGGCCTAACATCATCGACGGCCGCGAGGTCGGCGGCGGAGGAGAGGAGGTGCTGCGCGACAGCCCGGCCCATGACATCCGCGTCGCCAGCTACCGCAGCGCCAGTGAGGCCGATGTCGATGCCGCCGTTACCGCAGCCCACAAGGCCTTTAGCAGCGGTGAATGGCCGCGAACCTCCGGCGCTGACAGGGCCGCGCTGCTACGGCGGGTCGCCGCACGGATTGAAGCCGAACTCGACGAGCTCGCCTTAATCGAGACGCTGGAGTCCGGCAAGCCGATCTCGCAAGCCAGGGAGGAGATCTCAAGCGCGGCGGGGATTTGGTATTACGCTGCCAGCCTCGCCCAGCACGCGTACGGTGACGCCCACAACGGCCTGGGCCCCAACTACCTGGCGGTGACGGTCAAGGAGCCTGTCGGTGTCGTCGGGGTGATTACACCGTGGAACTTCCCGCTCCTGATCGTCTCCCAGAAGCTGCCATTCGCGCTGGCAGTCGGTTGCACAGCCGTAGTCAAGCCCAGTGATCTCACACCGGGCACCACCACTCGCCTGGTCCAGATCTTGTACGACGAAGGGCTACCCAACGGCGTCGCCAATCTCGTCCACGGTGGTGGCGACGTCGGTGGCTGGCTGTCGAGCAATCCCGGCACCCACATGACCACGTTCACCGGATCCACCGGCGTCGGGCGCATGGTTGCCCAGGCCGCCGCTAAGGACCTCAAGAAGGTGAGCCTTGAGCTGGGCGGCAAGAACCCGCAGGTGGTCTTCCCCGACGCCGACCTCGATGCGGCGCTGGAGAAGGTGGTCTTCGGCGCGTACTTCAATCAAGGCGAGTGCTGCAACGCCGGATCGCGACTCCTGGTGCACGCCGACGTTGCCGACGAGTTCACCGAGCGGGTCGTGGAGCGCGCGCGGGATGTCATCGTCGGCGATCCGCTTGACTTGGCCACAAAGGTGGGAGCGCTGATCTCGGAGAAACACCTTGGCGTGGTCAGCGGCTATGTCGATCTTGGCAAGCAAGAGGGCGCATCAGTCGCGATCGGCGGCAGCCAGCTCGACTCCGACCGCGGCCGCTACTACTCGCCCACCGTTCTCGCCGGGGTACCCAAGACCGCCAGAGTCGCTAGCGAGGAGATCTTCGGGCCGGTGCTGTCGGTGGTCAGGTTTGCTGATCTTGCCGAGGCCGTGGAGATCACCAACGCGACCGGGTACGGGCTCAGCGCCGGCGTTTGGAGCCGCGACATCGACACCGCCCTCGGCTACGCAAAGGCCACCAAGGCCGGAACGGTCTGGGTCAATTGCTATATGGACGGCTTCCCCGAGATCTCTTTCGGCGGCTATGGCGCTTCGGGAATCGGTCGGGAACTGGGCCGCACTGCGATCGACGAGTACCTCGAGCACAAGAGCACGATCATCCGTACCGGCGCCCAGGCACCTTCCTGGGTGGGCGGCGTCGGCGAGAAGTGAGGTAAAGACCCATGTACTGGGCCTCCCGCCGAGTCAAGGAACGCCGCACACTTCCTTTCAGTGAGGTGACGAAGGCGGCCGGCGGCGCCGCCCTCGAGCGGGCCGCCGGTAAGGTCTCACGACTTGTCGCCGACCATCCGGACTACTTTCCGGTTTATACCGACCAGGGCCGTTGGAAGCATGGCAAGGAAGCCTGGACAAACTGGTGCGAAGGCTTCCTGGGCGGCCAAATGTGGATCTTCCACGAGCTCGGACTCGGCGAAGACTGGAAAGCCCGCGCCGAGCACTACAGCAAGCTCGTCGAGGAACGCCAATACGACGATCAGGTTCACGATCTTGGCTTCGTGTTGTGCCCAACCTGGATGAAGTGGTGGGAGCTGACCCGCGACAACACCCGCCGTCAGGTGGTCATACAGGGCGGCAAGACCATGGCCACTCGGTTCAACACTGAGGGCAGGTTTCTGCGCTCGTTCGTGGCTCCGGACTCGATCTTCATCGACATCATGATGAACGTCGGCATCATTGCCGTGGCCGGGCTGGAGACTGGGGACCAGCATCTCCTCGACGTCGCGGAGCAGCACTGCGAGACCACCCGCAAGTATCTGGTTCGCGGTGATGGGTCGGCCAGCCACGAAGGCATCTTCGATCTTGATACCGGCGAGTTCTTGCGCCAGACCACCCAGCAGGGTTGGCGCAACGACTCCTCATGGGCGCGTGGGCTGGCCTGGTCGCTGTACGGGTTCACGTCGATGTATGCCCTGACTGGCAATCCTCATTGGCTGGCGACCGCTGAATTTAACGCCGACTACTGGCTGGAGCACACCAGCGGGCAGGACCCAGTACCGCCGAACGACTTCGACGAACCGAATCCGGTGCGCCGCTGGGAGTCTTCGGCCGCCGCGTGCGCCGCGGGTGGATTGATCATGCTCGGCTCGCTGGTCGCCGACGATGATCAAGCTCGGCGGTATCACAACCAGGCCGAGGCGACCGTCGCACGGCTGTGCGAGCCGGAGTTCGTGGCCCGTGAGGACGCCTGGGAGGGCGTACTCAAGCACGGCTCGTACCACGAGGCCAAGCAGCTCGGAGTCGACGAGAGCGTCATGTGGGGCGAGTACTTCTTCGTCGAGACCCTCGCCAGGGTGGTGCAGGCAGGGTGAATGCGTTGGCTGAGCCATCACCGCAGCCGCCACTCCGCCCGGGCGCGCTCGTCTCTCCTGATCAAGACACGTTGACTGCCGATGTCGTGATCATTGGCTCCGGCATGGGTGGCGGCACTCTCGCCTGGGCACTGAAGGACACCGGCTTGGAGGTATTGATCGTCGAACGCGGCCAGTTCCTGCCCAGGGAGCCGGAGAACAGCCAGCCTGACCACGTGTTCATCAAGAAGCGCTACGTCACCTCTAAGCCCTGGTATGACGCCAAGACCGGGCAGCCGTTCCAGCCGGGGGTCTACTACTGGGTCGGGGGCAATACCAAAATGTATGGCGCCTGCCTACCGCGCTTCCGCCGCAGCGACTTCGAGGAAGTGGCCCATCACGACGGCGTCTCCCCAGCCTGGCCGTTCAGCTATGACGATCTCGAGCCGTTCTACGGCAAAGCCGAGGAACTGTACGAGGTGCACGGCGCACTTGGGGAGGACCCAACCGAGCCTGAGCACTCCACTGCGTATCCCTATCCACCGCTCAGCCATGAGCCCGCTATCGAGCGGTTCGCCCTACGCCTCAGCAACCAAGGCCTGCACCCCTTCCATATGGCCAACGGCATGCACTTGCCGTCGATGGTCGAACGCCGCGCGGACGCCACAGCCGATGGATCTCCCTCGTCGACGGGCAACAAGAGTGATGCCGAGAATCGAGCAGTCCGGCCGGCCCTGGAGTCAGCGACCGTGCGGCTGCTGCCGGGCGCGTATGTGCGCCGGTTGCACACGAACACCGATGGGGACGCTGTCACCGCAGCCGACGCGGAGGTAGCCGGACGCGTTGTCCGGATCGAGGCCAAGACCTTTGTCGTGGCCGGTGGAGCAGTGAACTCGGCTGCATTGTTGCTGCGCTCTGTCAGCGATCAGCACCCCGACGGCCTGGCCAACTCTTCAGGGCTGCTCGGCCGCAACTACATGGTCCACAACAGCACCTTCTTCCTGGCCGTGAACCCTGCCCGCCGCAACGACACCGCCTGGCAGAAGACTCTCGGCCTCAACGACTGGTATGAGGCCGGGTCAGACACCCCGTACCCGCTCGGTAATCTCCAGATGCTGGGCAAGCTGCGCGCTCCCATGATCAAGTCCGCCCGTCCCTGGGTGCCCATGTGGGCACTGAAAATGGTCACTGACCGCAGCCTCGACGTCTATCTCACCACCGAGGACCTGCCGCGACCGGACAACCGGATCATGATCGACGGTGACAAGATCATGATCAGCTGGACCCCGAACAACCTCACCCCTCATCGGGAGCTGGTCAGACGGGTCACTCGCGCGGTCCGTGAGGCTGGCTACCCGATCGTGCTCGCTGAACGCATGGGCATCGCCACCAACTCCCATATGTGCGGCACGGCAGTGGCCGGCAGCGATCCGTCCGCCAGCGTCCTCGATCCAAACTGCCGCAGCCACGACGTCAGCAACCTGTTTGTGGTCGACAGCAGCTTCTTTCCGTCCTCGGCCGCTCTCAACCCAGCCCTGACCATCGCGGCTAACGCGCTACGCGTCGCGCCCAGCATCTTTGCTGGAAGCTAGGTGTTCGCTCAGTTCGCCATCACTGGCGACGGGCTGGTCGCGGCGGCTTCCCAGATGGTGTGGGCGTAGGGGGTGCCGCCGAGTGGGTGGGTGCCGCTGGGGTTGACTAGGTAGATCTTGCCGTGGGGTGATCGCCACAGCCAGCTGCCGGGTTCGGGTTGTCGGACCCGCCAGCCGCCGTGGGTTTTGTTTCGGTGGTGCCGGCGGACGTGGGGGCCGAGGTTGCCGAGCCGGGTTTGGCCGGGTGGCCCACCCTCGTCGGGGCTGAGGTAGGGAATCGTGTGGTCCACGTCGATGGTTCGGCTCACACTGGCGGCGTAGGGGAACACGTCGGCGGGGTTGCGGAGCAGCAGCTGTTCCCGCAGGGTGGCGGGGATCTCATAGGCGTCGACGGGGGTGTGTCCGGCGGGTAGGTCGATGACTGGTTTCAGGTTGATGGTGCACAGCTGGCCGAGCAGCAGGGAGAGCCGGCTGAGCAAGACGGGGCCGAGGTTTTCGACGCGGGCGATGCCGCTGCCGGCGGTGAGGGCTTCGGCGCTGAGGTGGACATAGATGACCGCCCGCCGGGCCCGCTCCGGCCCGAACGGCGGCGGCAGGAGCTGCAGCGAGCGATGCTTATCGTCGATCGGCGGGTCCGGTGTCGGCTCGGCAGCGGTCGGGTCGGCATCCTTGTGCGCCGGCGGATCATTATCGACACCGAGTCCGTCGTCGGCTGGTTCCTCGGCGGGATCATCGGTTGGTTCGGCGGGGCCGTCCCACTGGTCGTCTTGGTGTTGGCAGAGCAGCCGCAGCGCTTCGGCGGGTTGGGCGAGGATGCCGATGGCCTTGGAGCGCCGCACCTC
>JBKPBV010000095.1:0-20965 GCA_046727055.1 Actinomycetota bacterium
GCTCCAGCGTTGCCCGGTCGTCATCAATGATCACTACCACGGATCGGCGGCCGTCCACATGGTCGCCCCGCCGGTACTGACTTCGGCGACGGTCCGCGCGAACGGCATACCCACGTGGAAGGCGCTGCCCACCCCGACCTCGGACTCGAGCCAAATTCGTCCACCCAGCAAGGTCATGATCTTGCGGCAAAGCGTCAGTCCGAGCCCGGTCCCCTCCTCGCGCGGGGGACCGCGACGACCTTGCTGGAACGACTCGAAGATCGGTTCCCAGTCGTCTCGGGCGATGCCTGGACCGTTGTCGCGGACGGTGATCACCAGTTCGTTGCCGACCGGCTCAGCCCTGACGTCGACCCGCCCGCCGTCGGGGGTGAACTTGACCGCGTTGCTCAGCAGGTTCACCAGAACCTGACGCAGTCGCAGCTCGTCGGACTCAATCCGGTCGATGGACTCCACGATCGAGGAGTTGATCGTGATCCGGTGCCGGGTTGCCCGCTCGCGCACCATCGAGATCGCGTGCTCGATCGCCGCCGGCACCGAGACGGTGGAAATCTCGAGCTCCATTCGACCCGCTTCGACCTTCGACAGGTCGAGGATCTCGTTGAGCAGGGCGAGTAGGTGCTTGCCAGAGCTCAAGATGTCACGCAGGTACTCGTCCTGCCGCTCGTTCAGCTCACCGAAGAGGCGTTCCAGCAGCACCTCCGAGAATCCGATCACCGCGTTCAGCGGAGTCCGCAGCTCGTGCGACATGCTGGCCAGGAAATCGGACTTGTGCTGGCTCATGACCTGCAGCTCGGCGCTCTTCTGCTCCAGCTCGCGGAACAACTGGGCGTTGAAGACTGCCATCGCCGACTGGCTTGCAAAGGTCTCAAGGAACTCCGATGTCTCGTCGGAGAACTCTCCCGGCGTGCGACGCCGAACTACCAGAGCACCGATGATGCGGCCATCGCGAAGGACCGGGACGGCGAGCACGGACCGCCAGCCGTCGTCGTACAAGACCTGGAGGTGAGGGTCGAGGCCGACCATGTCCAGGTTCGGGACGGCGATCGGATGGCCTTCCAGCGCTGCCCGGCCGACCAGGGTGCTATCCAGCTCGATCCGCGTGGTGCGCAGTCGCGCCAGCAGCTCCGGACTGCTCGCGTACGCGGCGCGCACTGAGAAGCACCGCTCTTCCTCGACGTACTCCATGATCGAGCCGCTGTCGCAGCCGGAGAAGCGAACCGCGTTCTTGATGATGTTGGACAACACCTCGTCGAGCACCAGGCTGGAGCCGACCATCTGGCCGACGTCGCTCAAGGCCTCCATCTGCTCGACCCGCCGAACCAGCTCCGCGCCCCGCTCCTCCAGCGCCCTCACCAGGTGGACATTGTGGACCACGACGGCCGCCTGCGCGGCGAAGACCTCCAGCAGCGCCTCCTCCCGGTCGTCGAAGGGGTCGACCTCGGTGCGGAATATTGAAATGCCTCCAACTACCTCGCCATCCAGCAGCATTGGCGCCGACATCGAGCTCCGGATGCCGCCCGTCTGTTGCACGTCGCTACGGATGTACTCGGTGTCGGTGAGCACGTCGCGGACCTTCTGGATCCGGCGTTCCACCGCCGCCCGTCCGATCACCGTGCCACGGTTCACCTCCATCGGGAAGTCGGTCACGGTGCGGACGAACTCCTGCGACAGACCGACCGATGACGCCAGCCGGAAGGTGCCACCCTCAATCAGGTAGATCGCGGCGGTATGGCCCCGGCAGAGGCGCCGAGCGCTTTCGACGACGGTGTCGAGCACCGCGTCGGGGTCGGAGGTCGACCGGCCGAGCGCGGTGAGCACCTCGTTAGTGGCCCTGAACTGCTCAGTGGCGTCGGCATAGTCGCGGAGCAGCCTGCTGTGGTCCTCAGCGCTCGGCGTCGAAGCGGGCAAGGACCACCCTCCTGAGCGAGCGATGTCCGAAATAACTCAGGCTCAGTCTGGTCGACCTGACCGCGAGAGCGCAAGGGAAAGCGCTCCGCGTGGGGGGACGAGCAGCCATAGGCTGGGTCGTGTCGGCCAAGCGCGTGGAGGAGATGGAGTGTCTCAGACCGAGTTGCGTACGCGTGACGGACAGGCCACAACGGTTTCCGACGAGGCCATCACGGCTCTGGCGGAAGTGTTGCGAGGTCGGTTGGTGCAGCCCTCGGACGCGGACTATGACGGTGCCCGCGCTGTCTGGAACGGCATGGTCGACAAACACCCAGCGCTCATCGTTCAGTGTGCGGGAGTCGCCGACGTCGTCACATCGGTGAACTTCGCCAAGGAGCACGATCTGCGCGTTGCCGTCCGAGGCGGGGGCCACAATGCCGCTGGAAATGCGGTGTGCGACGACGGCCTCGTGATTGACCTATCTCTTATGAAGGGTGTTCGAGTCGATCCCCTCGCCCAGACGGTCCGGGCAGAAGGTGGCGTCACCATTGGTGAACTTGACCAGGAGTCGCAGGCGTTCGGGCTGGCCGTACCCATGGGCGTCGTCACCGAGACGGGAATCGCTGGCTTGACGCTGGCAGGGGGTATCGGTTGGCTCCGCCGCAAATACGGACTTAGCTGTGACAATCTCATTTCTGCCGATGTGGTAACTGCTAATGGCGAACTCGTCACAGCCAGTAGCGAAAACAACGCCGAGTTGCTATGGGCGTTGCAGGGTGGCGGCGGCAACTTTGGTGTTGTCACCTCATTTGAGTTCCGGGCCTATCCTGTCGGCCCGGACGTGTTCTTCGCCTTCGTCATTCATCCGGGCACGGGAATGGACGCTCGAGCAGCACTGCAGTTCTACCGCGAATGGAGCCAAGCAGCATCGGATGAAATCAGCTCCTTCGCCATCCTCTGGCATGCACCAGAGATTGAGGAGATTCCGGCAGAGCACCACGGCGCGCCGATTGTCGTTTACCTGGCGATGTATGCCGGCGATGCGGGGGAGGGTGAAGCCGCCTTGCAGTCGTTGCGGGACTACGGCTCAGCAATAGCTGATCTGAGCGAAGCGGCTCACTACGTCGAGGTGCAACGTTTCTTCGATGCCGACTACCCGGCGCATGAGATGCGCTACTACTGGAAATCCAGGTATCTCAACGAGTTGTCTGCGGAGGCGATGGACGCCCTCATCAGGTTCAACGAAGCCAGTCCGTCAGACCACTCCACCCTGGATGTTTGGCAACTCGGTGGGGCCCTCAGCCGCATACCACCGGATAACACAGCCTTCGGTGATCGTTCCGCACCGTATCTCATCGGAATCGAGGCCAACTGGGAGCACCCGGAGGATGACGCAGTATGCATCGAATGGGGAAGGGAGGTCTTTCGTGCGCTCGAGCCATTCTCCAGTGATCGCGAATACTTCAACTTCCCCGGCTTGTATGAAGAGGGGGTCCAGTCCGTCAGGGATACGTTTGGTGCGAACCTCGGACGCCTGCAGTCGGTGAAGCGGAAGTACGATCCAGACAACTTCTTCCGGCTCAATCACAACATTCCGCCAGCTGACCACTCCAGCTGAGCCAAGCGAATTCGTGGGAACCGCCTCTGACACCCCAGCGGTCGGGCCAGCGCCGAAAAAGGTGAGGCCGCAGCCTAGGGACTGTTTCAATTCGCCGCATCGAAGCGGAAGCGCGTCGCGTCCACATACAGCTGAGTCCAGGCAAGCACCTTGACCGGCTGCAGCCGCCACACGCCTGTCAAATACTCAGCAGCCGATTGCGAATAGCCGTACTTCGACTTCGCCGCTGCCGCAAGCCGCTGCGCCACCGACTGCGACGGCATCGTCCACTCGGCCGTGCCTTCGACGATGACTGCAGACTCCCCATCCTCCAGGTGCAGCGCCGCGCGGCCATCGCGGCGCAAGTTCCGGATGTGCACGGTCGCCGGGTCGCCGCCGAAGCAACAGCCGCCATCGAGCCACATCCCGTCAACCGGCACCACATGTGGCCTACCGTCGCGGCGTACGGTCGCGAGCCAGTAATGCAGCGAGTCGATCAGCCGCTGCTCAACCGACGTCCAGTCGAGGAGCTGATTGGGTGACCCGTAGCTGCTGGGCAGCGGCAGCTGTTCAGCAACAGGCACCACGTCCATATTTTTGCCCTTTCCTTTGCGCTGCTCGCGCATCGCGCTTTGGAATCCGCCGACTTCGTCGTCGCTCCAGAGGAAGAACGCTCTCTTAAATTGCAGGAACGCACGTACACGTTCGTACCTATCGCGATGCACACGTTGCAACGTGTGTGAAGTGAAAGGAGCGAACGTACACGTTGCTTTCCGCGCCGGACTGTAGGAGCCGCCTCACTCCTCCTCAGCTAGGCGGCGCGCGATTTACCGACGCTAGCAGCGGCCCTGATTACAGATATTCCTCGATGGCCCCGAGCAGCACTGACTTCGACTTCGCGCCCTTGAACGCCTTCACCAGCTCTCCGCCGACATATACCTGGATCGTCGGCAAGCCGAGCACATAGTTATTGGCCGGTGTCACCGGATTGGTGTTGGTGTCCATCTTGACGAACCGGACCTTATCGCCATGCGCCCTTGCGAGCTCCTCGATAATCGGCGACACCTGCTTGCACGGTCCGCACCAATCGGCCCAAAAGTCGACCACAACTGGCTTGTCGGACTTCAGGACCAGCTCATTAAACGTGGCGTCGGTCACCTCAGCTACTGCACCCATGAAATCTCCTCTCTGCGCATCAGTCTGCAGGCATCCCCTGACACAAACGGCCGTGCGAGCAGACCTTAGCTGGCCGCACCGGTCAGCAGGGCTTCGTCGGCGGCGACAGAGTGGTCGGCGTGGTGGAGCGCTGTCAAGTACTTCTCCGCGTCGAGGGCGGCCGCGCAGCCGGTGCCAGCAGCCGTAACCGCTTGCCGGTAGGTGTGGTCGACCAAATCCCCGGAAGCGAACACCCCGGCGAGGTTGGTGTTGGTGGTCGAGCCGTGACAGATCACATAGCCGTCAGCATCCAGATCAACCTGGCCCTTCACCAGCTCTGACCGTGGATCGTGACCGATGGCGATGAACAGCCCGGAAACCGGCAGCTCACGCTCCTCACCAGTGATGGTGTCTTGCAAGGTGATCCCGGTCAAGGTTTTGTCGCCATGAATCTCGGTGACCACAGAGTTCCAAGCGAAGGTGATCTTGGGATTCTTGAAGGCCCGGGCTGCCATGATCTTGCTGGCTCGGAGCTCATCACGCCGGTGCACGATGGTTACGGACTTGGCGAATCGAGTGAGGAAGATCGCCTCCTCGACCGCCGAATCGCCACCGCCGATCACTGCGATGTCCTTGTCACGGAAGAAGAAACCATCACAGGTTGCGCACCAGGAGACACCATGCCCAGACAGCCGATCTTCACCCTGCAGACCCAGCTTGCGGTAACCAGAGCCCATGGCCAAGATCACCGTACGTGCGGAAAACGTATTGCCGTAGCCGTCCTTGACGGTCTTGATATCGCCGGTCAGCTCCATCTCGACAACGTCCTCGGTAATGATCTCGGCACCGAATCGCTCGGCCTGGGCGCGCATCTTCTCCATCAGATCGGGCCCCATGATGCCCTCGGGGAAGCCTGGAAAATTCTCTACGTCCGTGGTGGTCATCAAGGCGCCGCCGGCGTCGATCTCACCCTCGAGAACGAGCGGTTTCAGATCCGCCCGGGCGGCATAGATGGCGGCGGTATAGCCAGCCGGCCCGCTCCCGACGATGATGACATCCCGTACGGATTCGCTGCTCATTGTGTCCTTCGTGAATGGCTTGTTGGGGGTGTAAAACCCTACCTCCGCGAAACGGCCTCGGCAGGCAACCTATTCCGACGCTACGTCGAGCCGGCGTTCTCGCCATCGGTGCGAAGCGGCCCGCTGGCCGGTACCGCAGCAAGGTAACGCCGGAGGCGAAGCTTTGTGAGCCAAGAAGCTTGAGATCGATGGGATCACCCTCGTGGTCGGTGGGTTGACCCAGAACACGAGCTCGTCAACCAGGCCATGCTCGACCATGCGCTGTCGCCGCCTGCGGGCGATGTTTCTCATCTCCAGACGGATAACGTATGTCTCTGACGGCGAAATGAGCTGCGTCTGCCGTCTTGAGATGGAAAACGTGTGCTGACAGACCTGTTCTTTGATCGCCTCTGCCAGCGCCTAGCCCGATCTCGGCAGAACCGCGTACTCAAGCGAAACGGTGCCAGTCCTGGCATAGATCTCGTGCCCGACCAGCTCGAGCCCGGTTCGCTTCGAAGTGTCGGGCAGCAGTGGCACCCCGCGGCCGAGCAACACCGGGATG
This sequence comes from Actinomycetota bacterium, assembly GCA_046727055.1. Classification (GTDB taxonomy): domain Bacteria; phylum Actinomycetota; class Actinomycetes; order Propionibacteriales; family Propionibacteriaceae; genus Microlunatus. The sequence goes on from JBKPBV010000095.1 coordinate 6,260, forward strand.
ACTGCCACCGAAACCCTGTCGACGAGCCCTAGCCTAAGCAGGCCGCGGAACAGCTCGCCGCCACCGAAGAGCCATATGTCCTTGCCCGGTTGCTCCTTGAGGGCCATGATCGTTTGCCGCGGATCGTCCGAGATCCTGACGCCGGGGCTGTTGGCCTGCTGCAGCGTATGTGAGAAAACATACGACTCGATGCCCAGCATCGAGCCTCCCTGGGCGGTCCGTATCGTCTCGTACGTCTTGCGGCCCATCAAGATCACGTCGAAGCGTCGGAAGATCGCCTCGAAGTCGATGTCGGGATCCATGACGATCCAATCGGCCTCGCCCTGGGTCCCGGCGATATAGCCGTCCAGGCTCATCGCCACTGAGTAGACCACCTGCCGCATGAAACAACGTCCTCTTTGTAGCTCACCGCGGCAGGACCGCTGAGGGGCCAGCCGACGGACCCAGTGGCCTTGGCTTCCAGGCATCGGCTCGACGGGCACTCTCTGCAGCAACCACACCATTCAGATGCTGGGCGTTCAAGGGATGCTGGGCGTTCATGGGATGCGTCCTTGAGTCCGCAGCCCAGCCACGGTCTTGAGTGAGGCCTTGTCAAGCTCTGCCTGCGGTGCTCGCGTCAGTATCCAGGTGAAGAGGGCCGAATGGCCGCCGCGCAAGAGGGCAACCGGAGCGACCACACGAGCAGTGCTCCCGTCGGGACGCCGTACGGTCAGCCGGTAGCAGGGCCCGTTCGGCGTCAGGAACTCGTTGACCGCCACCAAATCAGCAGCCTCGATGGTGTGGAAGTTCCGGAAGCGCCGAACAGTGAGTCGCGAGCCGTCCACCATCAGGTACGCCCTGGTCCGCAGATAGATGAGCCCGACGACCAGCGCCCATAGGCCTACCACCACCGCGAGCGCAGGCAGCCACCCGCTCACCCGACCGCGCAGCAGTGCGCCAACGCAGATCACTGCGGCGAGGCTGGCGAAAGTCGCGGGGGTCCGCCAGTTGTAGGACTGCTCGAGCGGATGAGGCACTTCTACGTTCCCTCCTCCGCTTTCAGGTGAATGAGCAGCAGCAACCGCGCTCGGCCACATTCGATCTTGGTGACGCGCCACCAGTTCGGCAAACGCGTCCGGGTCTCCGGCGACGTGCGCGCGCAGCAGGGTTGCATCGTCTACACAATCATCCTCGGACTCACCGTCCGTCACTGCGATACCTCGACCTCGTAAATGCCGCCGCGGTAGCCCGTCCCCTCCTTCGGCAGCGAGGTCAGGTACACCAGGACATACCGGGTGGTCACACCCTGCTCGGCGGTCAGCGTCGCCGATCCGCCCGCGTTCGACTCGGCGGCCACCGTACGCCAAAGCTTGTCCGAACTCATCGGCGGCTGCGTGGTCTGAGCCGGGTCCGACTCTGGGACCCGGAACTGGACGCTTGTGCCGGTCCCACTCAGGGTGAGCTGAACCGAGCGCACCGGTTGCGGAGTCTCAAGATCAAGAACCAGGCCGACACCGCGCTTCAGATTGCCCAGCTTCGGATTTCCGAAGTACTGCACCGTACGCCAGCGCGTACCCGGATCACGGTCGTAGGCGAATTTCACCTCGTCAGGATTCTCAGTCTGGTCATCGCCCTGCGGATCGAAGTCCCGTGCAGCGGCAATGGTCAACTTTCCCGGCTGGGACTGACTGGGTGTGGTGCTTGATTGATCGCTGGAGGCGTTCGGTTCGGGCGCGGTCGAGATGCGCCGGTCCAAGATCAGCGCAGAAATGATCCCCGCCGCGATCAACAGCGCCGCCAGAACCAGCAGCAGACCGATCCAGCGGCGCGGCTGCCGTTGCCGTGTGACAGGCGGCTTGCTTGCGGGTCTGGTTTTCGCTCCCCGGGTGGCGGCGGTTGCCGGTCCGGCGGGGCGTCCGCCAGGTCGCACCGGCCTGTGTGCGGTCGTCGGTGGTGCATTGGCCGCCGGAATCGTCCGCGTGGATATGGCCTGTTCGCGTGTCGTTGTGTCCAACAGTGAGGAGACGGGCTGGGTGCTGGCTGCCGCCTCAGCCGGTTCGGTTCCTCCCACGGTCGGGATTGGCTGACGCAGCCGTCGCTCCAGGTCAGGTGCGGCGTCCGCGCTCCCCAGAACCTTGGTCAGCGCCGTCACAAGGCCCGCTGCGGTGGTGATGGGAGGCGCATGATGCCGCGGCGGATCGCCGAGAATTTGATCACAAACGTTGTCCAGCACCGGCGACACACCGGCCCGCACCTGTCGTGGCGTCATCCAGCGCCGCCCGACTTTCGGGGCATCCGGCAAGCCGAAGGCGGGGCCGCCGGGCCAGCGGCACACCAGTGATGCATAAAGCAGCCGGCCGAGGTCTGTGACATCGACTTGTTCCGGGCTTTGCACGCCGGGCACCGCGTCGCTTGCGCTCGGACGCAGCGCTGCCTCGATCAGCAGCCCAACGATCTTGACGTTGCCGGTTGGGGTGATGATCACGGTGTCCGGGCTGATCCGGCGGTGGTAAAGACCAAGTGTGTGTACGCCGGCAAGCGCGTCGGCGATCTCGCGGATGATCCATGCAGCTTCCAAGCCGGAGAGCGGGCCGTGGCTCAAGATCACCTCGAGCGATTGGCCCGTCGCGTATTCGCAGACGATGTAGGAGCCCACCGCGGGGTCTGCGCTGTGGACAGCATCGAGCACCCGAAGGAAACGAGAATCGGTCGCGACTGATGCCTTGCGCGCAGCCGTCAGCAACTCCTCCTCGCCAGTGTCGCCGGGCGCCAGGAGATGCACCAGCACCGAGCGCGACAGCACTTGATCGAAAGCCCGCCAGGTCACGGTCGGCTGGGATTCGGCGATCAGCTCCTCAAGGCGGTAGCGGGAGGCCAGCACGGTCCCGGCGGGCAGGGTTGCCGCCCGGAAAACTTCTCCACTCTGTCCAACATCGGGCCGAACGCTGGGCTCAACACCCTGCGCGGCTGCCGCCTGAGCCATGGATCCTGCATTCTCTTCGACTGCTTCTTCGATGCTAAGAGACGGCGGACGGATCACCGTGGGCGAATCGCCGGACGGGCGAAAGTCGCCAAGACGATCAGCACTGGCCTCGATCGCTGACTCCTCTCGCGATTCCTGCGGCTCAGATGATGAGTTGCCGCCGCGTCGCAGCACCGTGGAAATGATCTCGGTGACCTCATGAATCCGCATCAGCCGGGCCATCAGCACAAACAGGCCGATCGCCACCACACCGCCGATCACCAGCCCGAGCGCCAACATCAACTTGGACTCAGACTGCGTAGTGAAAAGCCAGGTGATCAGCCAGGCTGCGATCGCGGCGGGAGCCACCGCGAGCAGTAGCCGGACGCAATGCTTCACCAGCACTTCAGCATCAAGATCAGGAAGCTTGCGCCGCAGCACATGGAAGGAGACCGGCAGGCCGATCAGGTAGGCCGCCGAATATGAGAAGGCCAGACCCGTGGCGACCAGCGCTGGATTGTCCAGCAGCAGCACCGCAGCTACGCCGAGGACCACATTCATGCCGGCGATCAAGCACTGCAAGAAGAATGTCGTTCGGGTGTCCTCCAGCGCGTAGAAGGCGCGCAGGCAGATGTATTGCACCGTGAACGGGACCAGCCCGATGGCGAGCGCCATGAGCGCCCCGCCGACGTACGAAGCATCCTTGGCGCCCTGGCCAAAACCGAATACCAGATGGGCCAGCGGCAGCCCCAGCGCCAGGAAGGCGACTGCGGCCGGCAGCAGCGTGGCTACCGCCAGCCGGATGGCACGCATGGTTTCCGCTGCCACCCCGGGCAAGTCGTTGGCCGCGGCGAGCCGCGACGCAGCCGGCAGCATGGCCGTCGCCAACGAGACCGTGATCAAGGAGTGCGGCAGGATCCACACCGCATAAGCGTTGGAATAGGCGGTAAGCCCGGCGCCTCTGCCGCCAACGGTGGCCCCGCTGGCGAGCTTGGTCACCACCACGAATGCGGCCTGAGTCACCAGCACGAAGCCCAGAGTCCACTTGGCCAGCCTGAAGGTCTTGCCAAGCCCGGTGTTCTTGAAGTCGAAGCGTGGCCGGTAGTGATAGCCACTGGCGCGCAGGAACGGGATCAGCACAGCGGCCTGCGCGGCGATGCCGAGCGTGGAGCCCACGCCGAGCAGCAGCTCCTGACCTGTCGTAAATGCCGCTCCGGTGCTGGTCCGCTCAAAGACGATCAAGTAAAGCAGCAGCACCATGATCGACACCACATTGTTGGCGATCGGAGCCCACATCATGGGCCCGAACCGATCACGTGCGTTGAGCAGCTGCCCAGCCAACACGTGCACGCCGTAGAAGAAAATTTGCGGCATGCAGTAGTAGCCGAGCATGATCATCGACTGGTACTGAGCATCCAGGCGTGGCGATTTCCAGCCCTCTGCAGAGTAGAGCGAGATGATCAATGGCACGGCCAGTGTCAGCACCAGCGTGATCAAGCCGAGTGCGATCAGACCAGCGGTCATGATCCGGTTGGTGTACGCCTCGCCGCGGTCGGCGTCGCCTCGAATGGCGCGCACAATCTGGGGCACCAGGACGGTGTTCAGCACGCCTCCGGCGAGCAGGATGTACATGCTGTTCGGCACGGTTGTGGCGATAGTGAACATCTCCGCCTGCCGGGTGCCGTTGCCGAACAGATAAACCAGCAACATGAGCCTGAAGAATCCGAGCACTCGAGATGTCGCGGTCCCCGCTGCCATGAGCGCGCTCGCGGAAACCAGCCGCCGGGTGTGGCGAAGCTCTTCGGTGGTAGGTGTCGAGGCCTCAGACATCGAGCCTCTCTGCCGGCACGTTGCTCAGCGCCGGGTGCTGATCTTGAGGTGTGCTCCCGCCGACTGGCGGGCCGGGCGTTCCACCTGTTGGAGTTTTGGCCCGGTCCTTGGCCACTTGACGAATACGCAGCGCCGTGGTGGCGACGAGGACGATACCGGCGGCAATGGCGATCGCCCACCCTGTTGTGCCGTTCTGGGTCACCTGCACCTCGATGTCGAAGGGCCGCCCGATGGGCCGACCAGACTCGGTCAGCAACTGCGCGGTCACCGGCACAATGCCGTTAGCCTTGGCAGTCACCGCGGCGTTGGCGGTGTGGCTGTCCTGAGCCCTGATCTCGGTTGTCTTGATCGGTTTGATGGTGAGGCGCTGGGGGTTCTCGGAGTTGAACACGAGTCTGACCTTGACTGCACCAGCATTCGGGCTTGATCCGTCGGCTTCAAGGGTGTTCCTGATCGTGATCGGGAACTCAACGCCTTGCTGCGCCACGGTCTGAACCCGAGCACTGCTGCGAATCTGGATCTTGTTCTGCAAGATGTCGTTGAGCGCCGCCTGCTGCGGGCCCCGAAAAGCCCGGAGCGCTGTGTCGTGCTTACGCCACTTGAAACTGGCCGCCCGGGCGAGTGCCGCACTGCCGTCGGCTCGGGCAATGGTGGCATCGACCAGCAGTTCGGCGTACGTATCGTGGCTTGAGTGGAACTTCCGCAAGCCGGTGAGCTGACCTTTGGTGAGCTCTGCCTCGCGGGCCGCTGAGCTATAGCTGTATTCATCCGACCAAGCCGCAGGTGCGGCTTTGAGCAACTCGCTCAAGGTGCGTTGCTCCAGCCAGGGAGCCTCAAGCGAGCGATCGCTGCCCTCCGCCTGGGCTGCCGTGGTGATCAGCTGAACCATCCCGTGAGGCAAGCCGCCTTGAACTGAGGCCGCCTCGATCCAGCTCTCGGCCAGCATGCGCTGACGTCGCTGGATCGGGGTGTCGCGCGGGTCCGGCCCGGGTCCGCCTGTGTTGGCACCTGCGGTGAATCTGATGATCGGTACCCCATCGGGTCCGGCCAGCACAGGCCTTGGACCGTTTGCCGAGGTGTCAGCAAGCAAGATGGCACCGGGGTGCAAGGCTGCAGCGGCCTGAGCGGTCTCCGCATCTGCAGCGCCTCCGGCAGGTAGCACCAGAAGCGGCAGTGATCTTGTGGACTCCACCAGCCTGTCGGCGTGGGCTGCATCGTTGAGCACGCTTTCCTGGCCGTTGTGTACCAGGGCGGCTATGTCTGGAGAGCCGTACAACAGCCGATATCCGTCGTGGGACGACCGCAGCGCTTCGAAGCCTTCAAGCCATCTGGTGGCGTCGGCCTGACCGGTGCCGGCTGATGTCGCGCCCTCCGAATCCAGCACCTGGTAGCCCGCCAACATGGTCTTGAGTTCCTCGATCAGTGCCGGGTCGACAGCGAAGCTCGTCTTGTCGGTCTGCGCGGCCTTCAGCAGCGCGGTCAACCGGCCGTTTTCGCCCACCTCGGCTGCAAGATGATCATCTGAGAGCACACCCTTGCGCACCAACGAAGGGCGGGAGTTGAGGACCACGACTGACGCCATGGTGAGTGTGCTGCTGGGCTTCCTCGTCAGTACGGGGACGAACACCCGGGCACGGCCGATGGCGATGTTATTGCCGCGCTGCAAGACGTGGATGCCCATGAGATACACGCCATCGGTGGGTGCGAGCTCCAGGTCGGAGACTCCTGCTCGCAATTGGAAGTCGACTGAGGCGTTGGGTGCGAGGTCGGGATTCTCCGGCGTAAACAGATCTTGGAAGGCAGCCGTGTAACGGGCGCCGAGTGGATCGTTGGCCTCCGACTCCAGCGCCTGTTCCAATCCGGCGCGACTGAGTATGGGCGCCTGGTTACGCCAGAAGAGGGCTTCCACCCGGTAGAGCGGCTTTTCGGTGATGTTGGTGATCCGGCCAGTGACGGTGATCTCGCCGTCTCGAGTGGGCAGCTCGGGACTCATCGAGGTCACGGTGATGGAGACCAGAGGGACCGGCTCGGCGGCCACAGCCCGCGGAGGCATAAGGAGTAGGCCGATCGCCGATACCGCAACTGCAAGCAGTACGCGGGCCACGCGCACCGCGTACCACCTCCTCACCTGGTCATCTTAATTCCCGCACGGAATTCAAGCGCGATCCGCAAACGCCCCAGACGACTAGACTCGCTCAGCGTGCCCACATTCCAGCTGAGCTCCGCGCAGGCTGCGGCGGTGGCCGAATTGCTGAGAATCGCGCCGGTCGCTGACCGGTTGGGCGAGTTGTTCAGTAGTTCCGGACACGAGCTCTATCTGGTCGGTGGCAGCGTACGCGATGCCCTGTTAGGCAGACTCGGACACGATCTGGACTTTGCGACTTCGGCACGTCCCGACTCGGTCGAAAAGCTGCTGCGGAAGTTCTCCCCAGCCGTGTGGACCATCGGCAAAGAGTTCGGCACCATCGGCTGCAAGGTCGAATTCGGCGAGGCCAGCTGGGTGATCGAGGTCACCACGTACCGCTCCGACGTGTACGCCGGGCACACGCGGAAACCTGAAGTTGCCTTCGGCGACACGCTCGAGGGTGATCTGCATCGTCGAGACTTCACAATCAACGCCATGGCGGTGTCGATTCCCGAAAAGCGGTTCGTCGACCCGTATGGAGGCGTAGCCGATCTGGCCCGGGGAGTGATCCGGACTCCAGCGACGCCGGAGAGCTCGTTTAGCGATGATCCGCTACGGATGATGCGCGCGGCCCGGTTTGTGGCGCAACTGGGGTTCACGGCGGCGCCCGAGGTGGTCGCAGCGATGCGGGACATGGCCGACCGGATCTCGATCATCTCGGCCGAACGGATCCGCGACGAGCTCAGCAAGTTGTTACTCACCGATCGGCCCCGTCCTGGTCTTGACCTCATGGTGTCGACCGGGCTGGCGGCGAAGGTGCTCCCCGAGCTGCCGGCGCTTCGGCTGGAACGCGACGAACATCACCGCCACAAAGACGTCTACCAGCACAGCATCACGGTGCTGGAGCAGGCGATCGACATGGAAGATCAATTGCCGCAGCGACCCGATCTGATCATCCGGCTGGCGGCGCTGCTGCATGACATCGGCAAGCCGGCGACTCGGCGCTTTGAGCCGGGCGGGAAAGTGTCGTTTCACCACCATGATGTTGTCGGCGCCAAGCTGGTCCGGAAGCGCTTGACCACACTGCGGTTCAGTGGCGAGGAGATCAAGGCGGTTTCGGATCTGGTCGCGCTGCATCTTCGCTTCCACGGATACGCCGGCGGCCAGGATAGTGGCGCCGGGTGGACCGACTCGGCGGTGCGCCGCTACGTCCGTGATGCCGGGGATCAGCTGGCCAGGCTGCACGTTCTCACCAGAGCTGATGTCACGACCAGAGACACGGCCAAGGCGGAACGATTGCGTCGGGCGTACGACCACCTGGAGCGCAGGATCGCCGAGCTGGCGGCTCAGGAAGAGTTGCACGCCATCAGACCCGATCTGAACGGGAACCAGATCATGGAGATCTTGGGCATTCCGGAAGGCCCAGACGTCGGACGTGCGTACGCGTTCCTGCTGGAACGCCGGTTGGAGTATGGTCCGTTGGGCGAGGAACGCGCCCGCGAAGAGTTGCTGGCCTGGTGGGCCGATCAGCAATCCTGAGCTGACAAACTTGCGGCCATGCCAGACCCGATCCACGACGTCGCCGCCGCAATTGAGCCCTTGGATATCGTCCACGAGGCGGCCGCTGGTTACCTGTCATCGCTGGCTGATCGCAAGGTGCGTGACGGCGCAGCGCTGACCCGTCTGGAAGGGCTCCACGGGCCGCTGCCCACGCGCGGTTTGGGCGGTCGCAACGCCGTCGCCGAGCTAGTGGACGTAGGTACGACCGCCGGGACGCTGTCGAGCGGTCCACGGTTCTTCCATTTCGTCATCGGCGGGTCGACGCCGGCCGCGATGGCCGCCGACTGGCTGACCTCCCTGCTGGACCAAAACGCTTTCTCGCGCGTGTCATCCGACTTTGCTTCGGCGGTTGAAGATGTCGCGCTGCGGTGGCTGAGCGAGCTCGCCGGGCTGCCTGCCAGCTGGGGTGGGGCGCTCGTAGGCAGCGCGACTTTCGCCAACTTCACCGGTCTGGCGTGCGCCACTCACTGGTGGGGTGAGCAGCATGGCGTCGACGTGACCGCCGATGGGTTGGCAGCGGTTCGCCGGCCGATGCCGGTGTTCTCAGGCGGGTACGTCCATCCCAGCGCTCGCAAGGCACTGCAGATGCTCGGTCACGGGCGTGATGCGGTGCGGGTGTGCGCCGTCGATGCCATTGGTCGGGTTGACTTGTCGGCGTTGGATGGGCAGTTGGCGGAGTTGGACGAGCCGGCTGTCGTCATCGGCAATGCCGGCGAGGTCAACGCCGGTGACTTCGATCCGATCGCCGACCTAGCCGATATTGCCGGCCGCCACGGCGCCTGGCTGCATCTGGACGCCTCGTTCGGGCTGTTCGCGGCCCTCTCCCCGCGGTCGGCTCATTTGGTGCGCGGCTTCGAACGCGCTCAGTCGATCGCCGCGGACGCACACAAATGGCTCAATGTGCCGTACGAGAGCGGTTTTGCTCTGGTAGCCGAACCGCAGCGGTTGGGCCGCGCTTTCGGGATGCCTGGAGCGCCTTACCTTCCGGGCCCGGACAGCCCGGGAGCGGGGTATGGCCTGTTTGGCCCTGAGTCGTCCAGGCGTGCGCGTGCGCTGCCAATCTGGGCGACGCTGCGTGCGTACGGCCGCGACGGGTACCGGGCAATGGTGGAGCGGCATCTGGATCTGGCGCAGCGGATGGCTGGTCTGGTGGATGCCGCACCCGATCTCGAGCGGCTGGCCGACGTGCCGCTGTGCATTGTGTGCCTGCGTTATCGACCGCCCGGCGTGGACGATGAGGAGCGACTCGACACGCTCAACCGGCGGCTGGGTGAAGCGCTGCTCGCCGACGGTCGCGTCTACGCCGGCACCACTGTCTATGGCGGTCGGGTTGCCCTGCGGCCGGCGATGACGAACTGGCGGACCAGTGAACGGGACGTTGACTTCTTCGTCGAGGTGGTCCGAGAGCTAGGCGGGCAGCTCGAGATCTGAGATCTCAAGCCGAGATCGCAACAGCTGTTGTTCCGCCGGGTTGTGCGTGAGGGCCAGTGCGCGCTTGTTGGCCGCACGCGCCGCCGCATGATCACCAAGTGCGGTCAGCAACTGGGCGCGGGTGGCATGCAACAGGTGATACCCGTTGAGGCGATCCGCGATTTGATCAACTTCAGCAAGCGCTGCTGCGGGACCTTTGCGGTGGCTGAGTGCGATGGCATGGTTGAGGCGGATCACCGGGGACGAGTCGAAGCGCAGCAGCAGGTCGTAAAGGGTCAGGATCTGCAGCCAATCGGTCTCCTCCCAAGACGCGGCGTTGGCATGACAGCCGGCAATCGCGGCCTGCAGCTGAAACCGACCCGGATGATCGAGAACGGCCGCCGTCGCCAGATAGCCGTCGGCGCGGCTGATCGCCACGTCGTCCCAACGAGTACGATCTTGATCTTCCAGGAGCACCAGCCGACCTTGATCATCGAATCGCGACTGGGTACGTGACGATAGAAACGTCAGCAGTGCAAGCAGGCCCCACGCCTCTGCTTGATCCGGCATCGCTCGGGCCACCAGCTCCACCACCCAGATCGCATCGTCGCTCAGCTCGCGGCCGGACGCCGAAGGCTCCAGGTAACCCGCGTTGTAGCTCAGATAGATCACCGTCAGCACATCATCCAGTCGTGGAGCAAGATCAGCTGCTTCCGGAATGCTGAAAGGGATCCCAGCGCCCGTGATCTTCCGCTTGGCGCGTACCAGACGTTGTGCCATGGTCGCCTCGGGCACCAAGAAAGCGCTGGCGATCTGCGTTGTCGTCATGCCGACCACCGCCCGCAGTGTCAGGGCGAGGCGGGCCTCGACACGCAGCGCCGGATGGCAGCAACCGAAAAGCATCGGCAAACGCTCGTCGCCCGTACGATGCCCGGACCTCGCCCCAGCCGTGGGCTCGGCGTCCCAGTCATCGGCCAGGGGAACTTCGCGGGAACGCTTCCGCAACAGGTCGATGGCTCGGCGCCGAGCCGCCAAGGACAGCCAACCGCCTGGATTGGTCGGCACTCCGTCGCGCCGCCAAGTCCGCAGCGCAATGACGATCGCCTCTTGCACGGCCTCCTCGGCAACATCAAAGTTGCCAAGACGCCGCTGCAGCTGGGCAACGATCAGGCCGGCTTCTCCGCGGACAATGCGGGCTAATACCGCATCTTCGGTGTTCACATACCGTCGCCGTGGTCAGTAATCGGCCGGATCTCCACGGCGACACCTGGATACTGCAGGGACGGCCACTCCTTGACGATGGCGATCGCGGCATCGATGTCGGGAACGTCGATGATGCTGAAGCCTCCGACGTTTTCCTTCGCCTCCGAGAACGGGCCGTCCACAACGACCGGCTCGCCGCCGTTCGGCCCGTACTTGACCGTCGTTGCCGTCTCCGGGCCCTGGAGCTCTGCGCCGGCGTCGGCCATGACGTGGCCGTGTTTCTCGAACCACCCGTAGATCGCCCGATAGACCTCAGCCCGCCGCTCTTCGGGCACGGCGGCATCGAGATCTGGACGGTTGGTGTACATCAAGACGTACTTCATGGTGCTGCTCCTTATTAGTGGAGGGTTCTGACACTTCTCTACGCAGTGCAGCCGCCGTAATCGACAGCTGGCGACGTCATACCGTGAGGACTTCGAGCGCCGGGTCCAGCAGATGGAGATCGTCGAGATCGGACGTCGCCACCCGCTGGTCTGCTCGACGAGCACACAAGACGACGTGCGCGTCGACGATGTCAGACGTGCCGCTCACGGCGAGAAGCCGCCCAACGTTCGTAGCGTCGACGCGGCCGAGACTGACGACATCGGTTGTCGGCTGACGTATCAGGCGAGCTAGTCGTACCTGGCGTTCGGGCTTCCGGATGGCCTGGGCTAGCGCGCTGGCCGGGATCGTGACTCGAGCTCGTGTCTCGCTCGCCCGCGCCAACAAGACGGCGACTCGACGATCGTTCCGGTCGACGGCTATGAGACCACCAGCGTCGAGGGTAATCCCAGGCATCACGCCGCCGAGCCTTGACCGCGGCGCCGGTTGCCGAGCACCTCGTCAGCCCACGCCCGTTCGTCGGCCGTTAACGGGCCTCCGGTGTCACGGAGGGCTGCGGCAAGGAGCGCACCCCAGCCAGCCACATCGTCCAGGGCCACGGAGACGGCGTGCTGAACGAATCCAGACACACTCTGAGCGCTGCCCGCATCGACCAGCCGCCGGATCCGATCGACCTGCACTTCGTCAAGCGTGACTGTCACCTTGCGTGTCGCCATACCAATCACCCTACTGATCCCGTTCCGGGCGCCCCCAAGCTCATTCCTCTCGCGCGGCGTCCCTCGAGGTCCCCGGAATGTGATTTTGGCTGCGCAGACGCATGGCAGACTATTCACCCGAAGAACGGCCTGCCCAGACATGCGTGAGACCGAGGACAAGACTTAGTTGAAAGCAAGACTTAGTTGAAAGTACGAGAGATCAGACGCCATGGGCATCCAGAGGGCAGCGTCGCGATGACCGCAACCAGCCGTCCGGGTCGCGCCCGGGATGCGGAGTTCGAGCCCGTCTACCACTACTACGGACCGCATCGGGCCGGCTTGCCACCGCTGATTCCCTACTTCCGCGAACTCTGGCGCAGGCGGTCGTTTGCGGTCGAGATGAGCAAGGCCACCATGCGCGGGGCCAACACCTCCACGTTCTTCGGCCAGTTGTGGCTGATACTCAACCCCTTGCTGCTCGCCGCCGTCTACTACGTACTGGTGACGATCATCCGCCGCCAACACGACCCGGCCTTCTTCGCACATCTCACCTTGGGACTGTTCGCCTTCCAGATGGTGGATACCTCGATCACCAGTGGCGCAACCTCAGTCACCAGCTCCGGCAAGCTGCTGCTCAATACGCCTTTTCCGCGGCTACTGATTCCCTTGTCGGCAGTCCGTACGGCGTTCTTTCGCTTCCTGCCCACCGTGCCTGTCTACTTTGTATTCCACCTGATTTTTCTGACCGACGTCTGGTCACCCAAGATGCTTTTGGCACCGTACTTTTTGGGGACCATGGTCGTTTTCGGGATGGGATTGGCCGCCTTCTTCGCGGCGCTTCAGGTCTATTTCCGCGACACGTCGAGCTTCCTGCCGTTCTTCGTGCGGATCTGGCTGTACTTGTCCCCGATCTTGTGGGCCCCAGAAATGATTCTCGGTCGGTTCTCCGGCCCGATACTGACCCTCATCCAGCTCAACCCGATGTACTCCATGCTGGGCGGCTACTCCGAGCTGCTGCAGACGGACCAGTGGCCTCCGCCGTACATGTGGATATCAGCAGCGGCGTGGGCTCTGGCGTCTGTGGTGATCGGCTTCCTGTACTTCATCTCGAGGGAGCGTGAGTTTGCTGTCCGTCTTGTCTAACGGCGAACGCCGCCCGTCTAACGGCGAAATTCCTCTGGCGGTGAAGGTTAATGACCTCTCGATCACTTATCGCACGACCTTTGAACGCAAGCCGACGTTGAAGCAAGCGCTGATCCGGTTTGGACGTGGGCAGCGCGCGGTGAAGGAAGTGGAGGCGATCAAAGACGTCTCCTTCGAAGTGCGCACCGGGACCGCCATGGGCATCATCGGCTCCAACGGCGCCGGCAAGTCCACGCTGATGCGCGCAATGGCCGGAATCTTGCCGCCCACCAGCGGTTCCATCGAGGTTTGGGGGCGTGCCAGCACGCTGCTGGCGCTTGGTGTTGGTTTCAACAAGAACCTGTCCGGCCGGGAGAACATCATCCTCGGCGGGCTGGCCTCCGGCCTGTCCCGGCGCGAGATAGAGGAGGCCGCCGCCGAGGTAGCCGAGTGGACCGAGCTTGGCGACTTCATCGACATGCCGATGCGCACGTATTCCTCGGGCATGTCGGCACGCGTTGAGTTCTCGGTCGCCGTCCACATGAAACCCGACATCTTGATGATCGACGAAGCCCTGTCCGCCGGCGATGCTCATTTCCGCGAGAAGGCCAACGCCAAGATGGCAGAGCTGCGGGAGAGCGCACGGGCGATGTTCCTGGTCAGTCATGGGCTGGGCAGCATCAAGGAGATGTGCAACGAGGCGATCTGGCTGGACCGCGGCAAGCTGATGATGCGTGGTGATCCGGGCGAGGTCGTGAACGCATATATCAAGTTCGTCAAGGTCAAGAAGTCCGCAACGGCGATGGAGGATCTGTAGCTTCGCGGCGATCGCCTACGCGCCTGGCGTACGTTTCCCACCAAAGCCGCGCAAACGTACGCGTGAACCGGGCTGAATGCGTGCGTTTCCCACCAAAGCGCGCAAACGTACGCTCAAGCCAAGCTCAGCCAGACCGGACCTAACCGGCCTCGAGCCTCCACTTGAGAAACTCCGCCAGGTCGCCGGATTCGCCGTCGCGTCCACCTTTACCAACGACCAATGGTGGCGGAGTCGGCTTCAGTTTTGCGCCGGACAGACGCTCGCGCAGACCACCCGGAACGGTCAGCACGTAATACGAACCGTCCTCGCCGATAGCGAGGCTCTGGTTCTTGCGGAGGTACCAGCCCACTTTGTCGGTCTTCACCGACTGGCCGGTGTACAGCGTCGCACGCAGCGGATGCGGGGCGATGCCCTTGGCCTTGGCAGCGGCGATGAACTCTTCAATGATCTTTTGAGCCTGGACCGATTCGCCTCGCGCCTGAGCTGCCGCAAGCTCCGCGCGCCGCGCGGCTTCCTCTGCGCGTGACATATAGGGATCGTAACGGTCATCACAATCCGGCGGCTGGGAGCAGTTCGGTGGTAACGATCGATCGCCGAGCGGGGATCTAGCCGGCGCGGCCGC
>JBKPBV010000096.1:0-7733 GCA_046727055.1 Actinomycetota bacterium
GGCTGATGTTCACCAGTACTGGCGCCGGCGACAACCCGGCTCTCGATTCTGATGCAGATCAAGACGGGCTGACCGCTGTGTTGGCGCTCGGAAATGAGAACCCAGCTGATGCCAGCATTGACGCCGGCCTGACGACGCGAGCGAGCTATCGTGGCCAGCCGGGCGCGGGGAAGGCTCCTGTTGACGCGGCGCTTTCGACGACCGGCGGCGTTACCCCGCAGATTCCATTTGCCGGAGCGGCGCTCGCGGTGGCTGGCGCCAGCTGCCTTTTAGTTGCTCGGCGGCGGCGCAACCTTTGAGCCTTCGGTTGACCGGTCTTCGGGCGCAACAAGTACTCCATGTGCTCTCAGCTCATTGATCATCTCCTGCATCCGAGCGGCGCCCAGCCGGCGTACTCGGTGACGGATCCGCGCCTGCGTCGCTTGGTCCCAAGCGGATACGATGCTGCCGATTCGATCATGGTGCCCTAGTTGCAGGAGCTGGGCTGCCTCGACGAGGCTTGCGCCGTCGACGAGGGCATTGACCGCTGCCAGCAGTGCGAAACATCCTCCCTTGAGTTGCGTGATCTTGAACGGTAGATCTGCCTCGATCAAGATCGAAAGCTGGTCCATATGTTGTCCTGGATCGACTTCGCCGGCATCAAGCTTCGCGTACAGACCGGCCGCCTCGATCAGCTCGACGGCGGCCGGCCACCCCGGCGCGTGCGGGACCTCGACGTAGACGGCGACGTCCGGGCCAAGCTCGGCCGCAGCCGACACCACCCGCGCTGCGTTGCCGGCTAGATCATCAAGGTCACGCAGGGCAGGCTCGGCCGATACGATCTGAACGCCCTGGATATTCCGTCGCGTCAGGGCCAGCAGACCGCCTGCGCCACCGCTGGTGATCACGCTGACCGGAATGCTCTCACCGGCCGGGACCTGCCGGCTCACCTCGGTGAGCTGATTGTCGGGTACGACCAAAGTCGCGAGCAGGCTCCCCTGCGCGGCTCGGAGCTCCCGATGCTCTGCGACAACTGCTGGGACTGAGGGCTGTGGCGCCCGTAACAAGGCCTCATCGTCGAGCAGGCTGTCGAACAGCACCTCCAAATTAATGTGGGCAATCATGAGTCGGTTCTCGGAGCATGAGGTGGCTGAGGCGCTCGCGAAGGTGCGCTCGGCATGCCTGGCGCTGCCGGAGACCTCCGAACGCCTGAGCCACGGCGGGCCTGCGTTCTTCATCGGGGACAAGAAGTGCTTCGTGATGTTTCTCAACGACCACCACGAGGACGGTCGGCTCGCGATCTGGTGCGCCGCCCCGGACGGTGTCCAAGCCGAGATGGTCGAAACCGATCCGGAGCGGTTCTTCCGGCCGCCTTATGTGGGTCACCTGGGCTGGCTCGGCGTTCTACTGCCGGGAATCGACGATGCCGAGCTCACCGCGATCTGCCGCGAGGCGTTCGTCACCGTTGCACCCAAGGCCCTGGTGAAGCTGCTGCGGGCCGAGTCCTGACTCACGTTCAAAACGCCACAGGTCAGCCCTGGTCTTGCGTGGTCACGCCTGCTGCGGACAGCTCCGCCACAATCTCGGGAACGCGCTCCGGCGCAACAGCGGCAGTCAGGTCCAGCAAGACCGTGGTCTGAAAGCCTTCACGTACGGCGTCCAGTGCAGTGGCGCGCACGCAGTAGTCGGTGGCTATGCCGCAGATGTCGACCTGATCGACTTCTCGCGCCCGCAGCCACTCGGAGAGTTTCTCGCCATCGGCCGTGACGCCCTCGAAGGCGGAGTACGCCGGTGCGTACTGGCCCTTGTAGAAGACTTCTGAGAAGTCACGGAAGGTCAAATGATCATGAAACTCGGCACCCGGCGTGCCAACCACACAATGTGGCGGCCAGGAGTCCACGAAGTCGGGCTCGGTAGCAAAGTGCCCGCCGGGGTCGATGTGATGATCACGAGTGGCAATCACACGGTCATAGCCATGATCACTCTTGAGCAGGCTGTCGATACGGCTGACAGCGGCAGCTCCGCCGACCACACCTAAGGAGCCACCTTCACAGAAGTCACGCTGCGGATCGGCAACGATCAAAACACGTGTCATGATCACAACTCTCTTGTCGGCCCAGCGATCGGTTCTCCCGCATTGCTCCTAGCGGGTAAATCGCGGCTGGGATTGGTTCGGTGAGGATCTGTTCCGCTTTCTCCAACGCCGGCGTAAACCGTCTCGATAACGGGTTCGCCGCGGGACATCTTGAGCGCCTCAAGCGGCAGCTCGGCGCGGGCACGGATGTGACGCTGGCGAATGGTCTCGAGCGGTTCCTCTCCCACAATCTTGCCCGCCTCAACCAGCTGCACAAGTAGCGGTCGGTCGCTGGAATCGCTGCTCGGCGGAACGCCGACTCCAATGACTTCCGCTTCGGCCCTACCCCGCTCGGAGAGCCGCCGGAGCGCGTACTTGCGACCTCCGACGGAGATCTTGTTCAAGCTCCTCTTGGCGACGGCCACCATCGGTGCGTCCACCACGTCGGTTTCGGCGCGCGCGACCAGCTTGTAGACGAACTCACAGGTGGGGTGACCACTGCCGGTCACTAGTGCAGTGCCTACGCCATAGCTGTCGACCGGTGCAGCCGACAGCGCCGCGATGGCGAACTCATCAAGGTCACTGGTCACGATGATCTTGGTGCGAGTTGCACCCAGGGTATCCAGCAGCTCACGGACCTGAGTCGCCTGTAGGCCAAGATCACCGGAGTCGAGTCGAATCGCGCCAAGTCGACCCTCGGTGAGCTCTACGCCGATCTTGACGGCCTCGACCACGTCGTAGGTGTCTACCAACAAGGTGGTTTGTTCGCCGAGCTCAGCGATCTGAGCCGCGAAAGCCTCCCGCTCGGTGGCGTGCAGCAGCGTGAAGGAATGCGCCGCTGTGCCGCGCGTCGGCACGCCGTAACGGCGACCCGCTTCCAGGTTCGAAGTCGAATCAAAACCCGCGACGTACGCCGCCCGAGCCGCTGCCACAGCCGACAGCTCATGTGTCCGACGAGAACCCATCTCAATGCAGGGCCGGTCGCCGGCCATGGCGGTTATTCGAGACGCGGCGGATGCAATGGCGGAGTCGTGGTTATAGATGCTCAGCAGCAAGGTTTCCAGCACGACGGCCTCACCGAAGGTGCCTTCCACGATCACGATCGGCGAACTCGGAAAGTAGATCTCGCCTTCCGGGTAGCCCCAGATATCACCAGAGAAACTGAAGTCGGCCAGCCAGTCGGCCATGGCTTGATCAACAATCTTGCGATCGCGCAGGAAGCGCATTGCCTCCTCGTCGAAGCGGAAGTTTCGCAGGGCACGCAGCGCCCTACCGACGCCCGCAACCACCCCGTAACGGCGGCCTTCGGGCAGGCGGCGAGCAAAGAGTTCGAAGACACACCGGCGATTCGCCGTTCCGGCTCGCAGGGCAGCGCGCACCATGGTCAGTTCATAGTGGTCGGTCAGCAACGCGGTGGTCGGGACCTCACTCGGTCCCCAGCCCCCCGCTCCGCCCAGTGCCGGGTTCGTCGCGGTCACGGCGTCAGCCTAGCTAGACCTATCGATGTCGGGCAGGAGCACTGTGCCCGAAAACGGCAGGGACATTGCAAGAATGGTTCTCATGCCTGATTCGGACGCTGAGACCCTGACGCCAGCGGGCGGCACCGCTATCGCCGAGCGCCCAGTCGACGAACTCCTGGCGCAAACACCCTGGGTCACCATCGTGTGGGACGATCCTGTCAATCTCATGTCTTACGTGACGCATGTGTTCGTCGCCTACTTCCACTACACCAAATCAAAGGCCGAGAAGTTGATGCTGCAGGTACACACGACCGGCAAGGCAATCGTTTCCAGCGGTACCCGCGAGGCGATGGAGCGCGACGTCACCGCCATGCATGAATACGGCCTCTGGGCAACCCTGGATAAGGCGGACAAGTGAGGTTGGGCATTGCCTCCGCTTTGCATTGGAGACACCCGATGCCCGGATCGCGCGCGGCTGCCTGGACGAGCGAGCGAGCAGCCAGCCTTCGCATAAAGTCGAGCCACCGCAGGACTGCTGGCTGCGCGCGAGGGAGGAAGGCAGCGGCTTACAAGCGCGATCCGGCGCCGAGCGAGCTTGGCGAGCGAGGCAATCAAATATGAAGAAATTCCATCGCAGGCGGGGCATGATCATCACCCAGCTGAGCGCGTACGAGGTTCAACTGCTGGCTTCCTTGATCATGCAGCTGATCGAGCTGGTCTCCGACGGTGAGCCCGAGGGTTTTGCGACGACAGCTAAGACTGATGATCCGTTTGAAGAGATCGTCCGAGATCTTGAGGGCGAGCCCGAGGAGCCCGGGCCGTTAGAGGACCCCGTCCTCAAGCGCTTATTCCCGGACGCATACCCCGACGATCCTGGAGCCGCGGCCGACTTCCGGCGGTTTACCGAACGCAACCTCAAGGCGATGAAGGTGGCTGAGGCACAGGTCGTCCTCGACAGGCTCGCCACAACTGAACTCGGGACTCGCGATCTGAAGATTCCGGCCGACGAGGTGGAGAGCTGGCTGCGTACCCTGACCAGTGTGCGGCTCGCTGTCGCGACTCGCCTTGGCGTCAAGGACGCAGCGGACGCGGACGAGTTGGCTGTGCTTCCCGGCGAAGATCCACGCAGCTTCATGGTAAGTGTCTACGACTGGCTCGGCTTCGCACAGGAAACCCTGATCTCAGCGCTCTAGCGAGACTCTGAAAGGCGGCACAGCATGGCGAAGTACGCGCTGAATGAAGCCGCGGTGCGCAACTGCCGCCGGCTGATCGACGCTAAGCAGTACGTGCTGAACAGCGAATGGGGTGAGGTGCAGCCGCGTGCGGATGCTCAGAACACCTTTCTGGAACGGCATTCTTGGGAGGAGTACGCCGCGTGGCATCTCGGCCTGACCGAAGGCGTGGCTGAGGAAACCAAGGCCCGATATGCGTTCGTCTTCGGCGACTTCCGACGCGTACACCGGACGGGCTTGATCGCTTGCGTCTACCGCGCCTCCGAATGGCGACATAAGGAGATCGAGCTTGCCGCGCACGATCTCTTGCAACATCTGGATGCCAATTCTGGGTGACCCTTCTCGGAAAGTGGTCACTAGCGTCAATCGGCTCGGCGTGTCGCATGTTGTTGGCGACCACTTTCGGCGCCGGGCTTGCCACGAGGCTCACTCCGCCACCCGGCAACCAAATGTGAAACCGGTGCCACTGTTAGGAATCTCGAACCGCCCACCGGAACCCGTGATCATGGCATCGTCGAGACTGGCCACATCCGACGCTGCGCCATGCAGCACCAACACGAAACGTTCTCGCGCGAATTCCGGATAACCGTCACCGTCCACTTCGGCCTTAACGGTCAGCTTCGTGTCGGCACGTTCGACGCGAAAGTTGGTTCGATAGCGAGCACCCCGCAAGGCGGCCAAGGTCAGGCCATCATCCTCCTGCAGCAGCGAGTAATAGACACCGTCGGAGCCCGGTACGCACAGGTGCAACTCGACCACGGTGGGCCGATAGTTGCTGGTGGAGTCAGGTGCCTCCGGCCACATCGGAATCACCGCGCCGCCGCGAGCAAAGATCGGAATGCGGTCCAGGGGTGTGGCGACTGTGAGGAATCTCTTTCCTCCGATCAGCTCGCCGGTGTGCCAGTCGTACCAGTCACCCGCCGGCAAATACACCTGCCGGGCGGTTACGCCCGGCCCGACAACCGGTGCGACCAGTAAGTCGCTTCCCAACAGATATTGATCATCGATGTCGCGGACCGTCGCGTCGTATTGATGATCGAAGACCAACGGTCGTTGCACTGGAGCGCCGGTCTCGGAGGCTTTCAGGAAGCAGGCATACAGGTAGGGCAGCAATCGGTACCGCAGCTTGAGCGCGGCCCGCACGTGATCTTGAATGACGTCACCGAAGGCCCAGGCGTATTGATCAACATTGCCGATTTCGGAGTGGTTGCGGCAGAAGGGGGTCAGTACGCCGTACTGCATCCACCGCAGGAAGAGTTCCGCGTTCGAGTTCCCCTGGAATCCGCCGATGTCGGCTCCGACAAAGGCCTGCCCCGAGACTCCGAAGCCTGAACCCATCGGGATGCTCAGCCATAGGTGATCCCACCGGGACTGGTTGTCGCCCATCCAGTTCGCCGCGTAGCGCTGGATTCCAGCAAAGCCGGCGCGGGACAGCACGAATGTCCGCCGGTCGGGCATGGCATCGAGGAGCCCTGCCGTGGTTCCCATTGCCATCAGCAGCGCGTACTGGTTGTGGTAACGCTCGTGGGAATACTTACCGCGCTCGAACCGCATGGGCATGGCAGCGATGTTCCCGGTTGTTGGTTCGTTCATGTCGTTCCAGATGCCAGCCAGTCCGGAGAGCACGTGCGCAGCGTTGAGCTCCCCCCACCAGGTGCGTGCCTCTTCGGTGACGAAGTCGGGGAAGGCAGTGTTGCCTGGCCAGACCTGGCCAATATAAAGATCGCCGCCTTCGGTGCGGCACAGCACATCGCGCTCGATTGCCTGATCAAACACCCAATATCCGGGGTCGAACTTGACGCCCGGGTCGATGATCGTGATCACTCGGAAACCCTGCGCATCAAGTCGTTTCAGCATCTCGGGCGGGTCCGGAAAGCGGTCGGTGTCCCAGGTGAAGACGCGAAAGCCGTCCATGTACTCGATGTCCAGCCAGATGGCATCACAAGGGATGTCGTTGTCGCGGTGTCGCTGTGCGATGGCCTCGACCGCATCCTGGGTGTAAGAGAACCACCGGCACTGGTGATAGCCGAGCGACCACATCGGTGGCGGTGCCGTGCGCCCGGTCAGCCAGGTGTAGGACTTCAAGATCGAGGGCATATCCGGACCTGCGAAGACGTACTCGGTGTACTGGCCGCCATGGAAGACGATCCGGTACTGCTCGTCGTAGGAGAACTCGTACGCGCTGCGATATCCGTTGTCTACAAAGGATCCCGCCATGCTGCCGTCGGGATAAGACTGGTGGTAGAAGAACGGGATGGTGACATAGA
Organism: Actinomycetota bacterium; assembly: GCA_046727055.1. Classification (GTDB taxonomy): domain Bacteria; phylum Actinomycetota; class Actinomycetes; order Propionibacteriales; family Propionibacteriaceae; genus Microlunatus. Next base: position 7,013 of record JBKPBV010000096.1, read on the forward strand.
GCGGATCGAACTCAACGCTGCGCGGGTCACCGCGCGGGTCATCGTCGGCCTTACCGGCGGTGAACTCCAATATCTCCGCGGGGTTCAGTACGTCGGTGTTCCACATGGTGAAGTCACGGCCTTTACGGTTGTGTCGGCCCGACTTCTCACCCAAGCCGAAGATTGCATCTTCCTGCCGGCAGCGCCGCCGGATCGTGAAAGAGTCGTTCAGTGTCGCGTACGCCCAGAACCGCCCGTCAGCGTCGTCGGCGGTCTCGATCACCGGCGACCCGTCGCTGCGGTGCACGTCGATCCGGAAGGGGTGCAGCCACAGCGATGCCGCACATCCCGAAGTGATCAACTGCACCCGCTCCTTGTCCTGCTCGACTCGAAAATCGACAGCGGAGCCAAGTGGATCGACACAGACGGCGAAGGTCGGGGACTCGTCGAAAACGCCCCCGCGGCTGATCTTGATCCGCAGTACATCGGCGCGTACCACATCGATCTTCAGCTGTTCCCCGTGCAGCTCAGCCAAGATGCCTGTCGGCGTCTGGTTGACCGAGTCGACTCGTTCCCAGCGGAGGTAGTGCTCGGTCTGAATCATGCTGGCGCCTCTCGACGGGATACGGATAGGTCAACGATCAGCGCGCGATGGTCGGACAGTGGCAACGCAGGGGCGCTGGTGGCCGTCACCTCGCCCAGCCAACCACGGATCAGGATGTGGTCGAGCTGGCGGTCGGGG
>JBKPBV010000097.1:0-5060 GCA_046727055.1 Actinomycetota bacterium
CACTTACCGCTCGGCATCGCCGGGTTCACCTTTGCTCGCTTTCAGCTGAGCGCGATCCAGCAGAGCGATCGGATTAGCGGACTCGCACGCTCGACCACCCGGCTCGCGGTTCCCAGCGTGCTGTTCGTCGTAATCGTCGTCGTGGCTACCGGCGGTTACAGCGTCGCGAACATCTTCCTGGTCAACCACTACTTCGGCCCGCCCCGATGGACTGAGACCTGGAACTTCTGGTTCGTCGAGGCACTGGTCGAGATCCTGCTCGCGATGCTGGCCCTACTAGCCATCCCGGCAGTCCGGCGTTTCGAACGCCGGCACAGCCTGCTCATGCCTGCGCTGCTGCTCGCTGCGGGTCTGCTGGTCCGGTACGACGTTTTCGGCTGGGGCGACGTGGCGATGCGCTACGGCCGCCCGTACCTGATCTTCTGGCTGTTCGCCCTCGGCTGGCTCGCCCAGCGGGCGCAGACGACCTGGCAACGAGTCGCAGTCAGTGTCGTGTTGGCTGTCACCCTGACCGGATATTTCCCAGATGAGCCGGTACGTGGGCTGGTCGTGCAGGTCGGACTGCTGATGCTGGTCTGGCTGCGCACACTGCCTGTACCACGGCTGACCGCCCCGCTGTTGAGTGGTCTGGCCGCAGCTTCGCTGTGGATCTACCTCACCCACTGGGTCGTATGGCCTCTCCTGCTCGACCGGCTGGAGCTGCCGCGGCTGCTTGTCGTCGCGGGCTGCCTGCTGGCGGGGATGATCATGGCCGCCGCGGTGGCCATCGTTCAGCGGAACCTCACCCGCGCTTGGCGCGGTGCCGCGATCGCTCTGCGCCAGGCCCAAACTGGGACTGAACTCGGCACGACAATCCGGTCCATGGCTGCCACGCGTTGATCGACGTCTCTCTGGTCCCCAAGCTCGAAATCACGCAAGCGCAGCCGGGTAATCAGTTCCCACGCGGTAGCCCGGGCGCTCCAGAACCCGCAGCGCCACCGTCTCGTTGCGGGCATCCAGCGCCAGGTCGAGATCACGGTGCAACCGAGTCTGCCGACCAACCAAAGCATCGACACCCCAACCGCCAGCGACCCAAACCGAGCAGCCCGCCTCGGTCAGGTCCGCCAGCACCCTGATCGTCGAACTCGACCGCCTCGCCGTCGACCGTGGTTATCCGGCCGTGCTGCGCTGCGACAACGGCCCTGAGCTCGCGTGCGCCGCAGTGGCCGACTGGGCCCTCTGGTCACTGGCTCAGGCGCGGGTGCTGATCAGCGACGGAAGGCGGACCACGACCACCGCCGGCGACACTCCGCGCTCGGCTACGAGGCGCCAGCTGTCTACGCTGCAGTCCGCACCCATCCATGATCGACTCTCACTAACTGCGGCACCTATGTCACGTGCTTCAGTCGGGCGTGGCCGTTGCGTACTGCGGGCGCCCGGTGGGCCGGTAGACCTGGATCGTTACCCCCTTCGGGGTGGACTGCGAGTCGACCAGGTCAAGCGCTGTGTCCGGGCCGGTGTCGGGGAATAGCCGCGTGCCCTGGCCGATGACCACGGGATAGGTGAGCAGGGTGATCTCGTCGACCAGGCGGTTGTCGAACAGCCAGCGGACCAGGCTGCCGCTGCCATGCACCTGCAGCTCACCTCCCGGCTTGGCTTTCAGCTCGCCTATGGCGGCCGCGACGTCACCGGAGAGGACAGTCGTGTCCGCCCATTGCGGTTCGGTGAGCGTGGTCGATGCCACGTACTTGGGTCGCGTGTTCAACGCCACTGAGATCGGGTTGTTGCCCTGATTTGCCCCCCAGGAGCCGGTTCCCCAGGAGCCGGCGAAGATCTCGTAGGTCCGCCGACCGAACAGGAACGCGTCGGCGCGCTGGTAGATCTGGCCGAGAAGCGTCGCGGCCTCGTCGTCGAACAGCGGCAAGGCCCATCCGCCGCGCTCGAATCCGCCCCTGGGGTCCTCATCCGGCCCGCCGAGTCCCTGCATCACTCCGTCGACGGAGACGTTCGTGATGGTCGTCAGTTTCATGGTCGCAGTTCCCTTCTCGCTGGGTTTGTCGCCGTTCGATTCGACCGGACCGCGGCGCTGATCTCATGGGTCGCAGCAGAGTCCGTCCGGCCGATTCATTCCGCACCCGCCCCGAACACGGGCCGGACGTCGGCGATGTCGTACTCCTGAACGAACACCTGACCCATCGCCGAGCGCTGTTCCGTGTCAGGGCCGCTGCTGCGAAAGGTCTCCAACGCCGCCTGCGACTCCCAGCGCTCGAAGATGTTGACACGGCCGGGGTCGACTAGGTCCGCGCAGATCGCGATGTCGGGGCCGACTGCCCGGCGAGCATACGACGACACGCACACAGCCCACGAGGTAGGACTCGCGCTGCTGCGGCTCAACGGTCCAGTCCTGTTGCCTCCGTGTCCAGCCCGCCAGGCTGTTTCTCTGAGATAGACCTCCAGGCCAGGCGAAACTCATCGTTCGGCAACCCAAACCAGCCGGCGAACACCGACAAATCGCGCACAGTAGCCCGTCCCCCTCATCGAGTGAGGCTCGAGGAGACAACGCCCGCAGGTTAGCAGGACCAGCGGTATAGCCTGCTGCCTGCACCCACCAATGACCGACGCTCACACGGATCGGTTCACGGGGTCCGGCGCCGCTACGAGGTCGCACTGCGCCGGCCCAAGCGGTGCAGCTGATGCTCGGGCACGCCTCCGCCGCCATGACCCTCGACATATTTGGGCCCTCCTCGCCGATGCCTCCGGGCGTTCGTGAAATTGAATGCGGACCAGATGCGGACCAAACGCAAGTGCGCCTAGCTGCGCAGGCTGCGCGTGGTCCCCGCGCAGCCGTCAGCATGCGAAACCAGGGCGGCGTGGCCGGAACTAGCGCGATGATGCAGCCACCGAAGCCGCCGCCGGTCATCCGAGCCCCAATGCGTTGAGATGTAGGAGTCCGGCTTGGTTGGCTCGAAAGCCGCAGACTTGGGTGGGAAGTCGGCCAGGTGAGGTTCGTAGTCGACGTGCAGCCACTCGCAGCCTGCACCCTTCACCTGATCGATAAGAGACTGCACGAGGGCGCGGCCGAGGCCGCGGCGCTGGTACTTGGGATCGACGACAGTGTCGAGTAGGAAGGCGTGTAGGCCGCCGTCCCAGCAGGCGGGGACGAAACCGATGAGCCTGCCATCGTCGAAGGCATCTACCCAGCTGAGACTGTGCTGGTTCAGCCGGTGTGCCCAGGGCGTCACCTCGTCGGCGCGGTTTCCGAAGGCTCGAGCATGCAGGTCGGAGAGTTCCTTGTCCTGGACAGAGAAGTGGACCCGCAACTCAGGGTTGTTGTGGTTCATGTGGCTAGCATCGCGGTGCTGGCTTTTGTATCGCGAACTAGTTAAGCGGCGCGGTCGGCAGTGAGGACACGCACCGCAGGCCGGGCGGAGCCCAGCCCTTGATCTTTGAGAGCGGATTCGGCAGTTGGTGGCCGCCCGGAGTCGTGATGGAGATTCTTGTGCATTCACAATCAGTGTCACGATGAACACCTACAGCCATGTCACGCCGGCGTCGTCGCGGGAAGCGGTGGCGCGGGTGGAGGGCTTGCTGTTCGAGGGTCGTTCTGAGTTCGAGTGATAATGCCTAGGCTTCTCGGAAGACTGCTTTGACGGGTGGATCAGCCCACAGTCGGCGGTGTGAGGCGAAGAACTGGCTGCGGACTAGGCCGGATAGAGAGCCGTCTCGGGGAATCGAACCCCGGACCTACGAATTACGAGATCTCTATCACTCAGGCGTAAATCGTCGGAAAACCACGCTGACTAGGGTAAAGACCAGTAAAAAGTGGGTAACGCTCAGTTCCAGCAGGAACCGTCGAACTGTGTACAAATTGTGTACAGAAAGATGATCATGAGCGCGGCCTGCCCTTGCGCGGTCGACTCGCCGCCCACTCTTTGATCGTCTTCTGCCGCCATAGCTTGGTGGCTCCGACGTACGCGTCCGGGTCGGGCATCTTGTGTCTCGCGGCGTACGCGCGGACGGTCGACTCTGCGATGCCGAGAAACTTCGCGACCTCGCGAGTGGTCCAGTACTCGCCCAGCGGCGTGGCTGGCCCGCTCATGGCCGGGACATTGCAGCGAAGCGCTGCCTAACGCGGCGCAATCAACGCCCGCAGTGGGGGTCGCGACAACGTTCATCGATACAACACATATATGTGCTGGGCCCTTGATGCTGTGCGCATGCTCCGTCGCCAGATAGCGGAAGTTGATCTTGAGCGGCCTCAAGGCGCAGCTAGGGCAAAATGTCCAAGGAAGGCACGTTGTGCCCGAGCCTCGTGTCGTGGGCCGAGCGGATCAAGGACTTTCACACTAAGGTTCTATGCAGCCATCTTCGACAAGCTCGCGAGAGGTTTCCCGGCATCGCGCCGGCGATTAGCCTCGGGGAAGTACGGCGTAGAGGTCGACGTTGTTACCGTCGGGATCGCGCACGGTGGCGGACCGGTGTCCCCATGGGGCGTCAAACGGTTCATGGGCACTGGCGAATCCCGCATCCGTCAGTTCTCGATAGCTCGCGTCGACCTCGGATGGCGTGCCGAACTCGAATGCGAGTGCGGTGTGGGCACCTCCGGTCGGCTTGGTCCAGTCCGCATAGAACGACTTGGCCATGGTCGCGTCGTCGAGCATGAGCCTGAACCCCGGCATCAGCTCGCACTCTATGTGGTCGCCGGTCGCGTCTCCGAAGTCGAGGCCGAACCGCCGATAGAAGTCGACGGATGCCGCGATGTCGGAGACGATCAGCGCAAGGGCGTTCGCTTGTGGTTTCATGCTCGCCATCGTACGGGTGAGGTAGGACAGTCCAGTTGTGCCGCGTCGTCCCCCGATGGGTTGTGTGCAAGCCGTGTAAAGGATGCCGAAGTGATCAACCTGCCACTGCGGGATCAGCGCCAGAAATCCCTTTAAAATACGGGGATTCGGCTCGAGCCGCGTATCGGATTCGAACCGATCACCTACGCATTACGAGATAGTCCCGTCGTTGACGGTTCTCGCTGGTTGCCGCTGGCTGAGGCTGTCAATGCCCTGCGTGGGGACTGGTAAGCAGTGGGT
>JBKPBV010000098.1:0-7119 GCA_046727055.1 Actinomycetota bacterium
GATCCACCACGTGTTGAGGGGTGGATTCCACGATCCGATTCACCTCTCCTCTCAGCTGGTCGACGAGCTCTGGGCTTGCGGGGAGCAGCCCGGTCATCCCCACGCGTTCCTCTCGCTGCTGCGGCAATGGCGGACTTGGAACGAAGCCCGTGTTGTGTACTCGGCGATCACGACCCCGGTCACCCTGGTCTACAGCCAGTACGACTGGTCGAACGATGACGATCGCGCCGCCAACCAACGACTGATCCCGACGGCCCGTCTCCGGACGATACAGAACACCGGGCACTTCTCCTGCCTCGAGCGACCAATGCAGGTGGCCGATATCGTCCGAGAGGTCGTAGGTGCCGCCTAATGAGCCTGCTGGTGAACGTGGGCGCCGAGAATCCGACCCGCACACCAGCGCAGACACGGTAAGCACTGGAAAGCTGAGCAGAGCCGGAGCGTTACGCGGGCGCGGAATTGACCGTCGCTTCCGGGTTCGCAGGCAACCAGCCCGTGGTCATTACGATCGAGCCACTATCGATGCCGTCCTGGACGCGGGCCTAGTGGCTCACGTCGCTTTCGTTGACGAGGGCCATCCGGTCAACGTGCCGCTCCTCTACGTCCGCGACGGCGACCGTGTCTACATCCACGCCGCGTCGGTAAGTCGTGCGATGCGGGTGCTCGGCTCAGGTGTGGCGGCTTGCCTCGCCGTCACGATTCTGGACGGGCTCGTCCTCGCCAGATCGGCCTTTGAGCACTCGGCCAACTACCGGTCGGTGATGTTGTTCGGCACGTTCAGTCCGCTCTCCGCTCACGACGAACGGTTGCGCGCGCTCCGGGCGATCACGAACACAGTCGTCCCGGGCCGTTGGAATGAGGTACGCCCACCAAGCGAGCGAGAGCTACGAGCCACGACCATCCTGGCGATGAACATCGACAGGGCGTCTGCGAAGCTCCGCTCAGGGCCGCCCACCGATGATGACTCGCCTGATAACGCCCTTGACGTGTGGGCCGGCGTCGTGCCAGCCATTACGAGCTTTGGCGAGCCTCGCGCATCGCCGGGTTTGCGGAGCGGCATTCCGATCCCGGACAGCGTGAGGCGATTGTCGCAGGAGCCTCGACGAATACCCTCCCCTGGTCAGACCGTACTCGACAGTGTGCGAGGCCGGTCGTGAGGTCCCGGCGCGTGGCCGTTCGGCATTGAGCGGTCGTTGGACAGTCGCCAGCCGACGACTACGTACCAGGCCAAGATCTCTGCGAAGAACACTCGCTCGGTCAGGCCGCCTATGCCCAGTGTCCAGGTCCCGAACATGATCATGATCAAGGCGAGAGACGCCAGGCTTGCAGCGATCGAGTAGGTGCCAATGCCGTGCCAGGAATCCAGGCGGCGCAGGCGTATGCCGGTGATCAGGAAGCCGGCGATGGAGCCGATGGCGACCAGCGGCATGGCGACGACCCAGTGGAGGGTCACTGTCGCCGGCGCTTCGGTGAAGATGCCGGCCCAGGCAAAGCCGAGGCCGGGTAATGCCAGCAGTCCCGAACAGACCCACCGCCACGGGTCGCCGAGTGCTGGGCCTAGCTTTCGGAGGAAGCCTGCGCAGCATGCGATCAGCAGCAGGCCCAGCACCATCAGCGAAACATTGAGCAACCAGGCAAGGGAGCCGACGCCGAGGTCGCTGATGGCCTGGTGAAGAGGCGAGTAACCCGGTCGCACGAAGCCGGCGATGGTGCAGGCCACAACGAACATCAGGGGTCCAATGACTCCCCCCAAAGCGAGTAAGCGGGTGGTCAAGTCGGTGCGGGTGGTCATTTGCCATCCTTTCAAGAGGGCCTTGTATAGCTACTAAGTTTTTATAGTAGCTATAAACTTATAGCAACTCAAATCTGGGGTAGGCTTCGGATATGGCTGAACCCGGGCTTCGCGAGCGAAAGAAGCAGCAGACGCGGCAGCTGATCCTCGACACGGCGACCCGCCTATTCCTCGAGCGCGGGTTCGACGGGGTAACCGTGACCGAGATCGCCCGAGCCGCGGAACTCTCAGAGATGACGGTCTTCAACTACTTCCCGACCAAGGAAGACCTCGTCTTCGGCCGGATGGAGTTCTTCGAGGAGCAACTCGTGGCGGCAGTGCAGCAGCGCGCGCCGGAGGAGTCGGCGGTAGCCGCCTTCGGTCGGATGCTCCTCGCGGACATCGATCAACTCGCCGCCCGTACGGAAATGATCGGCAAGGCGGCGACGTTGATCCGGGCCAGCCTCACGCTGCAGGCCCGGGAACGGGAAATCACAGCGCGCTACACAGCCCAGCTCGCCGGCGTATTCACCGCCGAAACCGGATCAGCAGAAGACGACATCGAGGCGTGGACAGCCGCGAGCGCACTGATGGCCGTCCATCGCGGATTGATTGAGAACGTACGCAACGCAGTCCTGGCCGGTCGCGGCGCACAACTCAGCAAGGATGCCGTCGCACAGGCCAGCCGCGCCTTGGCCCGGCTCGAGTCAGGGCTGGCGGACTACCCTAAGAGCTTGCACTGAACAGCAGTGAGTCTAAGCAGGCCACGCCGCTCAACCTGCGCTGAGCTGGACGGTCAGGCGAGAGCTCAGCTCCGTGAGCGAAATGCCAAAGGTTTCCGTGGCGACCACCTCGTCGCTGGTGATCTGGAACGTGGCCAGGTCGGTGTAGACCCGGCTGACGCAGCCAAGCCCGGTCAGCGGATAGGTGCACTCGGGGACAAGTTTCGGTTGGCCGTCCTTGCTGAACAGGGTCATCATCACGAACGTGTTCTTGGCGCCGATAGCGAGATCCATGGCGCCGCCGACGGCGGGGATGGCGTCCGCGGCACCGGTATGCCAGTTGGCCAGGTCGCCGCGGGCCGACACCTGGAACGCGCCGAGTACGCAGACGTCGAGGTGACCGCCGCGCATCATCGCGAACGAGTCAGCGTGGTGGAAGTACGCCGACCCCGGCAGCTCAGTGACCGGAACCTTGCTGGCGTTGATCAAATCGGGATCGATCTGATCCTCACGCGCCTCCGGCCCCATGCCCAGCATTCCGTTCTCGGTGTGCAAGATCACGTTTTGCTGGGGCTGGAGATAGTCCGCGACCCGTGTCGGCTGCCCAATGCCGAGGTTGACGTACGAGCCGGGTGGAATGTCGCGGGCGACGCGTCGGGCGAGCTCGTCGCGGCTCAGCGACCCGCGATCGGTGTGCTCAGCGGTCATGCCGACACCTCCGGCGGTGCCGGGTCGGCCACCACGACCCGATCGACGAAGATGCCCGGGGTGATCACGGTCTCGGGGTCGATGCCGCCGATCGGCACCACCTCGGAGACCTCGGCGATGGTCAGCGTTGCCGCGGTCGCCATGATCGGCCCGAAGTTGCGGCCGGTCTTGCGGTAGACCAGGTTGCCCAGCCGGTCGGCTCGGTGAGCGCGGATCAGCGCGACGTCGGCCTTGATCGGATACTCGAGCACGTACTGTCGTCCGTCGATCGTCCGCTGCTCCTTGCCCTCGGCCAGCAGGGTGCCGACGCCGGTCGGGGTGTAGAAGCCGCCGATGCCGGCTCCCCCAGCGCGGATCCGCTCCGCCAGGTTGCCCTGCGGCACCACCTCGAGCTCGATCTTTCCGGACCGGTACAACTCGTCGAAGACGAACGAATCGTTCTGCCGAGGGAACGAACAGATGATCTTGCGAACCCCGCCCGCGGCCAGCAGCGCGGCAAGGCCTGTCGTCCCGTTTCCGGCGTTGTTGTTCACCACGGTCAGGTCGCCAGCACCGCTGCGGCGCAGGGCGTCGATGAGAGCAAACGGCAGGCCGGCCCGGCCGAACCCGCCGATCAGCACACTCGAGCCGTCGCTGATGCCGCGTACGGCGCTATCGGGGTCAGGGCATATCTCGATCACCGATCACTCACCCTCATGTTCTCCACGACCACAGCCAATCCCTGACCGACGCCGATGCAGATTGCCGCGACCCCCCACCGTTCGCGTCGCTCGCGCAGCACACCAACCAGCGTCCCGAGGATGCGCGTGCCCGACGCCCCGAGCGGGTGACCGATCGCGATGGCTCCGCCTCGGATATTGACAATTTCCGGATCCACCTTCCAGGCGTCCAGGCAGATCAGCGACTGTACGGCGAACGCCTCGTTGAGCTCCACCGCACCCACGTCGTCCCAGCCGAGGTTGGCGGCGGCCAAGGCTCGGTTCGCCGCCTCGACCGGTGCGTACCCGAAGTCCTGCGGCGCCAGAGCATGACTGCCCCGACCAGCAACCCGGACCAGCGGCTCGGCGCCGATGATCGCGGCTGCACCCTCCGAGCCCAGCAACACGGCCGATGCACCGTCAGTCAGCGGTGAGGCGTTACCGGCGGTGATCGTGCCGCCGGACCGAAACGCCGGCTTCAGCCGGGCCAGCGTCTCTGGCGTCGAGCCGGGACGGATGCTCTCGTCCCGAGCCAGATCGGAGCCTGGCACCGACACCGTCCACTGGTCGTAAAACCCGTCGGTCCACGCCTTATCGGCCAAGCGCTGCGAACGGGCAGCGAACTCGTCCTGGCGCTCCCGCGACACTGAGAACTTCTCCCCCAGCTGCTCGTTCGCCTCGCCCAGGGATACGGTCCACTCTTTAGGCATCGCCGGGTTGACCAGCCGCCAGCCGAGCGTGGTCGAAACCAGCGTCTCGTTCCCCGCCGGATAGGCCTTGCCCGACTTCAGCAGCACCCACGGCGAGCGCGTCATCGACTCCACACCGCCGGCGATCACTATCTCCGCGTCACCGGTCTCGATCATGCGCGATGCGATCATGGCCGCGTCCAGGCTGGAACCGCACAGCCGGTTCACCGTGGTCGCGGGCACGCTCACCGGCAACCCAGCAAGCAGGGCAGCCATCCGCCCGACGTTGCGGTTGTCCTCACCCGCGCCGTTGGCGTTGCCAAGCACCACCTCATCGACGCGGTCAGTGTCCAGCGCCGGAGTCTTGGCCAGCAGGCCGTGCAACGTGACGGCAGCCAGATCGTCCGGGCGGACCTCGGCCAGGCCGCCGCCGTAACGGCCGAACGCTGTGCGGACGGCGGAGTAGACAAAGGCGGTCGTGGAAGGCATCAGTTCTCGTTCCTCCGATACACAGGAAGGCTGTTCGGGCCATAAGCGGCCTGGCTGACCCTAGAGACCGAACCACCGGGCGCGACGGACCGCACCGAACTCGGCCTTCTCAGCGGCGTAGGCCGCGCCCGGTCCCAGCAGTGGAGCTGTCGGCCCTCCCTCGGCCCGGAAGTAGACGTCAACGCGGCCCACCTCGCCTTCGCCCATCTCCACGAAGCACAGGCCGGTGCCGTCGTACGGCCTGGCCCTGCCGCCCCGGATGCTGGCAGCAATCTCCTCGGCTACGGCCCGGGCCGCCGACTCGGCGAAGACACCCGCCTTGGGAATCCCGGTCTCGGCACAGTCACCCAGGGCATAGACGCCAGGGAAGGGAGTGGCGAGGGTGAACGGATCCACCTTGACCCACCCGTTCTCAGTCAGCCCGGCCTCCACCAGCACGTCCGGCACCTTGTGTACGGGGATGCCGATGAACAGGTCGTACGGCTCGTTGTGGTCCTTGAAATGCGCCACCTTGTCGGCGGGGTTGATGCCGTAGACCCGACGACGCGTTGTGTACTCGATATCCCGCGCCGCCATCGTTCGCTCCACCGCCTCCGACGCCTCCGCTGACACCGGGATCGGCGCCGGTTGGGGAGTGACCATGTGCAGCTGAGTCGTGTCGCGGATGCCTCGCTCGACCAGATAGTCGTGCAGCAGCAAGATCCCCTCGTATGGCGCAGGCGGACACTTGAACGGAATCGATAAGACCGCAAGCAACACCTTGCCGCCGCGGAACGACGGCAACTCGTCCCTCAGCCGCTCAGCGCCGTCGACCGAGTAGTACTCGAAGCCACCCTCCACGAAGCCAGGCGTGGCCGCCAGGTCATAATCGGCGCCCATTGCCACCACCAGGAAGTCCGCGTCGTACGTTGCCTCATCGGTGAGTACCCGGCGGCGCTGCGGATCGATGGAGACGACGGTCTCCTGCCGGAACACGACGCCACGCTTTGCCAGGCGCCGATATGGCAGCCGCACATCATCGCGGGTCTGATGACGGAAGACGATGTCCAGCTTGGAGAATCCGAGGGTGAATGCGTCGCTCTGGTCAATCAGCGTCACCTCGACCTCGTCGACCAGCCGCTCAGAGAGCAAGGTGCTCAGCTCCAGCCCACCGAACCCGGCCCCGAGGATCACCACCTGGCGCTTCATCCACTCAGCATGCTCCCGTTGCCCCCACCGCCATACGCGGGGCTCAATGCAACATGGCCCGCGCTTCGGTTGTCAGTTCGGCTCGAGGTTGCCCGGCTTTGGACTGTATGCAGTACCGAGGGCGTGAGGGCTCGCGGGAATCCAGGGCCCCGCTTTGGGAAAGCGAAGACGTCGCAAATGAGCGAGCTGGAATCCGGCCGCGGCGATGTCGCCGGCAGGATCCGTTGCGGTGTGACAGCCGCCGCTCAGCAACGGCCACAGGGTGACGTCGGCGAGTGCCTGAACGCAGCGCCCGCCCGGAGACCCGGCCAGGGTGTGTTCGAGGAAACACAGCCTGCCACGCGGCCTAAGCACCCGGAGCAGCTCGTTGAGAGCAGCCCGTCTATCGGCAATTGAGCAGAGCACGAGACAGAGGACCGCACCGTCCATGCTGCGGTCTGGCAACGGCAACTGCTCCGCAGTGCCTGACATGACAGTGATCGGGGTGATGGAGCGTCCGGCCGCATCCATCGCCAGACTGCGCAGTCGTGGCTCCGGTTCAACCGCAACCACGCGAGTGACGCCCGGCGGGTAATGGATGAAGTTCAGGCCATTGCCCGCGCCGACCTCGACTACCTCGCCGGTCAGCTCGGCCAAAAGTTCGCGGCGCAGGTCGGCCATTCCCTCGGCCTCCATGCCAGGACTGATCCGGGCGTAGAAACGGCTGAAGACAGGCCGTGGCAGGTCAGTGTGACTATCCGCGCCGGTCATGACGCCAAGTCTGACGCGGCTGCTGCAGCAATTGATGCCCGGAGCCGGTGTGAAGATGCTGCTCAATAGTGCCGGGTCGCCGCCAGTTGGTGTCGAGCTGGTAC
>JBKPBV010000099.1:0-20271 GCA_046727055.1 Actinomycetota bacterium
GTCCCACTGGCGACGAAGACAACAAGCCCGCGCCCGTGCCAGCCACTACCGACGACGAGAAGCACAAGCCACATGATCACGATCTACGGTTGCCGTACTAAGCCTGGATCCACCGTTGACGCTGTAGATCTTCGCGCGTCGTGACGCACGGATGCCTTCCTGGGCAGGGACGATGTGGCTTGTCGAAGAGTTACATCAATCCCACCAGAAAGGCATCCGTAGTGAGAGTGTGCCACGGCTTGTCCGCGGTTTTCGACGATCCGAATCTCGTGTCGTGCGCGGGTTTGGCCCCGGTGCTGCGGTTGGCCCAGCGGGCCGGTCTGCACCGGCTGGTCGCCGAGCATGTGCGCATCGACGCCGAGGGCGGCGCGAACCCGGTGGCGAAGATGGGGTCGCTGGTGGCGGGGATGGTGGCCGGGGCGGACTCCATCGACGACATGGACCTGTTGCGGCACGGCGGGATGGGGCGGGTGTTCGCCGGGGTGCGGGCGCCGTCGACGCTGGGCACGTTCCTGCGCACCTTCACCTTCGGCCACGTCCGGCAGCTGGACGCGGTCGCCTCCCGGCTGTTGGCGAACCTGGCCGCGCACACGCCGCTGCTCAGGGGCGCGGACCAGGTCGCCTACCTCGATGTGGACGACACGATGCGGGAGACCCACGGCTACGCCAAGCAGGGCGCCGGCTACGGCTACAGCGGGGTGAAGGGTTTGAACGCGCTGATCGCCACGGTCAGTACACCGCTGTCCGCGCCGGTCATCTGCGCGACCCGGCTGCGCAAGGGACAGACGAACTCCGCGCGTGGCGCCGAACGGCTGGTCGCCGACGCGATCGTGACCGCCCGCAACGCCGGGGCCAGCCGGATGCTGGTGCTGCGCGCGGACTCCGCGTTCTACACCCACCAGGTGATCGGCGCCTGCCGCCGCCGCGACGTGCGGTTCTCGGTCACCGCGCGGCTCAACCCCAGCGTGGTCAAGGCGATCGCCTCGATCCGCGACGACGCATGGACGGCCATCAAGTACCCGAACGCGGTCTTCGACGAAGACGAGCAGCGCTGGATCTCCGACGCCGAGGTCGCCGAGGTGCCCTACACCGCGTTCGGGTCGAGACCCACCCGGCAGCAGGTCACCGCGCGGCTGATCGTGCGCCGGGTCAAACGGCTCAACCCCGACCCGGGACAGGCCGAGCTGTTCGGCGCCTTCCGCTATCACGCGGTGTTCACCGACTCTCCGCTGCCGATGCTGGACGCGGAGGCCGCGCACCGCGGCCACGCCATCATCGAACAGGTCATCGCCGACCTCAAGGCGGGCCCATTGGCGCACCTACCCTCGGGGCGGTTCAACGCCAACGGCGCGTGGCTGGTGTGCGCGGCGATCGCGTTCAACCTGACCCGCGCCGCCGGCGCGCTGGCTTCGACGTTCCACGCCAAGGCGACCACCTCGACGATCCGCGCCCAGCTGATCGGCGTGCCCGCCCGGATGGCCCGCCCCGCCGGGCGACCGGTGCTGCACCTGCCTTGCGACTGGCCGTGGCAGCACGCCTGGCAGCAGCTGTTCGACCTGGCCGACCACGGCCCACCGCTGGCCGCCTGACCCCTGTCCACTCGCCCGCGAGGGCCCAACCGGAACCACAGTGGAAGAGCCGGGCAGACCGGCGGCTTTTTGTTGCCCCGAACACAAACAAAGATCACGAACAGTGTTCAGCGACCAACACAATCAGCGTCGGTGGATCGAGGCTCAGGCTCCCCATAGCTGTGGCAGAGGGCTCGATCTTCGTGGTTCTACGTAGTTGAGCTCCGCCGGAGTGGCGAGATTTCGTACACGGCGTCGTACACGGATGATGACGCCCCGCCGGCCACCAAGCGGGGATGCTCGTTACGCACCGGACGACGCATTACGAGGTTGTCCACGGTAGGTCGGCGGAGAGTCTCAGCGCACGCCGGATGCCGCCAAAGCGCGAACCGGGTCGTCACCTCCGCTGCCACCTGCCGCGTTAGCGGGACCTGAAGCGACCGGTCCCCAGAAACGTATCTGCATGGACCCAGCGGGCCGCGGTCGATGCAGCGGGCCCCAGCAGGACCAATCGCATAGGCTGCGCTACTTTGCCTCAGTGCGATCTCTAGTGCCCCCATCAGAGCTACGTGATATCAATCCTTGGTTTCCCACGATCTCGCTGGGAAGAGGCTTACTCGGTGATTACTAGGTTTTTCGCCCTCGACCCTCACCGAGTGTCCCGGCTGGTCCCGAAATCGAGTCCAGCGAACGCGGCGGCCGTCAGGTCGTCCATCCGGCTTTGTGTTGCTCGGACGTACCGCTCGGCCGCCTGAGATGACGAGTCTCCGAGGAAAGCCTGAACCTCTGCGACGTGCGCGCCCCGTTGGGCCAAACGGGTCGCGCCGGTGGCACGGAGGTCGTGAAGGTTGATCGGTCGGCCGACGGCCTGCCGCACGTCACTCCACCCGCCCGACATGTCCCGGAAGCGAGTCGGCTGCAGCCATTCGCCCGACGGCCCTGGGAATAGTAGCCCGTCGCGGCCGGTGACGTAGGTCCGAAGGTGCTCCGTTACGACAGAACCGACGCTCTCGGGGATGCGCTGGTCGCGGATGCCGGCGCGCGACTTCGGACCTTTCTCATATCGCCTGCCGCCAGGACCCGTGCTGACCGCACGACGGACACGCACGACGGGAGGCTTCGCGCGGAGGTCCACGTCCGAGCGTCGGAGCGCCACGATCTCCCCGAACCGCATTCCGCAGCCAAGCGCTAAGGCGATCATGGCCCGCCATTCAGGGCGGATCGCGGTCAGGATGAGATCGAGGTCGACGTCCTCGATCACCTCGGTTCGCTTGTCGGATCGCTTGCCGATGGTGCCGGCGCCGTCGATTGCGAACGGGTTGACCGCGCCGGGGAGCACGCCATCCGCGGCGGTCGCAGACTTCATGATCGCCTTGGCCAGCGCGTAGCACTCGCGCACGGTCTTGCCCTTGTCGTGGGGGAGTCCTTCATACCAGCGCACGACATCAGCTGCGGTGATGGTGTTCAGCGGCATCTCACCGAACGTCGGCAGCAGGTACTTGCCCAGCCATATCAGATAGCCCCGCTTGGTGGACGCCTGCAGCGGCTGCCCCTTCACCTTGCGAGCGCGCAGCCAGACGTCGGCGTACTCACCGAACGTCGGAACCTTCTCGGTCGCAGCGCGAATCCGATCAACCTCGGCCTGCTCGGACAGCGTGCGCCACGACGCGCCCTCCGCGTTCAGCCGCAGCTCCTCGGTCCGGAGCCAGTCGCCGGCGGCCTCTCGGCCGTAGGTGCCTGGCTCGAACGTCTGGCGCGCAGTAACGACCTGCCCACCTCGGCCAGACGGATGACCGAGCGGGACCGTGAACCGTGCCTGCCAGCGGCCGGACCGCAGCTTGTTGACTTGCCCGAAGCGGCGTCGGGAGTCCTTGCCTGCCAAGTGTTTGGGAGTCCTTCCTCTGCAGAGGCTATGCAGAGGATCGTACGGCAATCTTGGTCCGAATGTGACCATTGCATTGCAGCGTTGAACTGCTGTTTATGCAGGTCAGAGGCTATATCTGTGCCTTCGTGTCCACCTCGGTCCAACAATGCGAATTAGTGGTTCGAGTCCAACCGGGGGAGCGCGGCTCGGAGACTCAACCTGCCGCTCGTGTTGCTGCCGTGCGGGTCAACCTCTCAAGATCGTCAAGAAACGTGTTAGCCCACTTGTAGATGTCATTCTCGGCGACGTGGCGACGCATCGCCCTCATCCGGCGGGCCTTGTTCTGCGGCGCATCGTTCATGGCTTCCACCAGGCGATCCTTGAGCCCATCGATATCGTGCGGATTGACCAGATACGCCTGGCGCAACTCACGCGCCGCGCCGGTGAACTCGCTCAGCACCAGCGCGCCGTCATCATGTTGCCGACACGCGACGTACTCCTTGGCCACCAAGTTCATGCCGTCGCGCAGCGGTGTCACCACCATGACATCAGCGGCGCGGTAGATCGCAGCCATTTCTATGCGGGGATACGACGTATGCATGTAGGTGATAGGTGGCCGGCCAATGCGCGGAATAGAGCCATTGATTCGGCCAACCAGCCGGTCGATGTCGTCCCTGAGTTGTCGGTATAGGTCAACTCGCTCACGCGAGGGAATAGCCAGCTGCAAGAAAACGGCATCGTCTGGGTCTATCCGTCCCTCGGTGATGAGCTCACCGAAGGCTTGGATCCGCTCCAACATCCCCTTCGTGTAGTCCAGGCGGTCTGCGCCGAGGAACATCACGCGTGGGTCACCAAGATCGTGACGTACCTGGGCTGCGCGTTCGGCGGCCTCCTCCGTGCCAGCCAGATTGTTGAGGCTCCTGGCATCTATTGCAATGGGATACGCCCGGGCCAGGACTTCGCGTCCGTCCGGCATCCCAATCCGATCGCGCAGCGTCTCCAGACCAAGCCTCTGGCGGACGAGCCGGACAAAGTTCTGTGCGCCCCCTGGCAGCTGGAACCCCACCAGATCCGCGCCCAGTAGTCCTTCCAGGATTTGCTGTCGCCACGGGAGTTGGACATAAAGCTCTGTGGGTGGAAAGGGGATGTGGAGGAAGAAGCCAATCCTCAGGTCTGGTCGCTGGCGGCGCAACATCCGTGGAACCAGCTGCAGCTGGTAGTCCTGAACCCAGACGATCGCGCCCTCGGCTGCCGCCTCTGCCGCATGGTCGGCGAACCGCTGGTTCACCTTGACGTAGCTGTCCCACCACTGGCGGTGGAACTGCGGCGTCGCGATCGCGTCGTGATAGAGGGGCCACAGCGTCGCATTCGAGAAGCCCTCGTAGTACTCGGCAACCTCAGAAGCTGAGAGCGGGACCGGGATCAGTACCAGCCCGTCGTCCTCGAACGGCTCCAACTTCTCGTCCGCTGCTCCATGCCAGCCGACCCAAGCGCCGCGCCGCCTGTGCATGATCGGCTCGAACGCGGTGACCAGTCCGCCAGGTGACGGTCGCCAATCAACGGTGCCGTCGGGGAGTTCGATCTCCTCGACTGGGAGCCTGTTTGCCACTACAACGAAGGAGGCCGGATCGAGTTTGAGCTGGTTGCTTTTCGGACCCATGAACGTCGTGACCTCCCAACGGCGTTGTCCTCGACCTTAACGGCACCTGGTGTCCGTGTGCCAGCAAGCAGGTGGCGCGATAAGACAACCAAGGTGGCGGTGGGCAGGTTTTCACGCTGCAGCGAGATGTGGCTAACGCAACACGATGTCTGACAGGCTTCGCCTTATGAGCCTTCCCGAATCTCTCACGGCCACTGGGGTCCAGACTCTGGAGGCCATCCTGCGCTCGCCTTCGGAGACACTCATCGCGTGCGACTTCGACGGCACCTTGGCTCCGATCGTTGAGGACCCAGAGCAGGCGTACGCCGACCCGAGTGCTGTAGCGGCACTCGGCCGGTTGGGGGACTACGTCGGTTCGGTCGCTGTGATCACTGGCCGTCCTACGCGTTCGGCCGTACGTCTCGGTCGTTTTCGGGAAGTAGCCGGTTTGCAGTCGATGATCGTGTTGGGCCAGTACGGCGTAGAGCGCTGGAATGCGGCCGATGACGAGTACCTCTTCCCGCCAGCTCCTCCGCAGATCAACGCAGTAGCCGAAGAGCTGCCGAAGATCTTGGACTCACTTGATCTTGCCGACGCCAAAATCGAGGACAAGGGTCGAGCGATTGCCGTGCATACCCGCTCTCTGCCGGATCCGAAGGGGGCTCTGGCCAAACTCGCGGACCCGCTTGATGATCTTGCTGCTCGGCAGGGGTTGGTGTCGACACCCGGCAAGTATGTGTGGGAGATCCGCGCGCCGGGCGTGGACAAAGGGGCGGCGTTGCGTGCGATCATCAAGGAAACCGCCGCTCGTCAGGTGATTTTTGCCGGAGATGATCTTGGCGACCTGCCAGCCTTCCGGGCAGTGCGGGAGTTGGCGACGGCGGGTGTGATGGGGCTGCTCATATGTTCGGCCTCAACTGAGGAGGATGCGCTGACCGGCCTATCCGACGTGATCGTCGACGGTCCGGCGGGCTTGGCGGAGTGGCTGACCGAGCTCGCTGATCGGCTCCAGAGCTGAGCCGTCGCCCGATCGGGCACCAACGTCGGCTGATCCCGCCCGAGTCGTAGAGGCCCATACTGGGAGGCATCGAGTGCCGAATCACACCTGGGAGGCAATATGGTGCGCCGAGCAGCGGGCTACGTGTTGGGTCTCTATTTGCTCTTTGCGGTCATCGGCCGGTTCGTTGAGGGAATGGGAGCGGTCCGGTGCGGCTGCGCCGACGATTGTTGGTGCAAGCGGCCGATCCTGAGCACGTTCCGGTGGGTGTTTCCTTGGGGCCATCGCTCCCCGGCTGAGGGCTGCTGAAGCATCGACGACATGAGGGGCATCCAGGCTGGCAAGGCTGACCCCGCATGAGCGGCTCCGCTGCCTCCTCGACGAGCATCAGTGTCACCGAGGAGCCGGTTGAGCAGCGACGGACTCTTGCAGTTCTGCTGTTCGCACAGATCCTGAGTGGTGCAGGTCTGGCCGCTGGCATTACTGTCGGCGCGCTGCTCGCCGAGGAGATGTTGGGCTCCAGCCGCTTCTCTGGACTGCCGACTGTGTTCTTCACCATTGGCTCGGCCGCTGCGGCTGTCGTGGTAGGCCGCATCAGCCAGCGTCTGGGCCGCCGTGCAGGGCTGAGCGCGGGTTACCTGGCAGGCGCCATGGGCAGTCTCGGGGTCGTGGTCGCAGCCGGCATTGGCAACATCGTGCTGCTCTTTGCCTCGATGCTCGTCTACGGCGCTGGCGTTGCCACCAACCTGCAGGCCCGGTACGCGGGAGCAGATCTGGCGGCACCGACCCGGCGCGGCCGGGCGGTCAGCATCGTGCTTGTCGCCACGGCGGTCGGCGCGATCATTGGTCCCAACCTGGTCAGCCTCACAGGCACCTTCGCCAGTGAGGTCGGTGTACCACCGCTGGCTGGGCCGTTCATGCTTGCCAGTGCGGCGTACGCGTCGGCTGGGCTCGTGCTGTGGCTTCTCCTCCGACCTGATCCGCTCCTGCTCGCCCGCAGTATTGCCGCAGTCAAGTCGTCACAGGGTCGGGAAGCCAGCACGGGGTCGTCGGTATCGACCGCATCGGCCGTTGCCGGTGAATCTGAGCCTCGGCGATGGTCATGGGCTGTCGCGAGCGGCGCCGGCATCATGATCATCACGCAGTTGATCATGGTCGCGATCATGACCATGACCCCGATTCACATCGAGCACCATGGTCACGGCATCGGTATTACCGGCGTCGTCATCGCCGCCCATGTAGCTGGCATGTTCCTGCCGTCGCCGTTCTCGGGTTGGCTGGTCGACCGGTTTGGCTACCTTGCGATCGCTGCGGCCTCGGGTGTCACCTTGGTGGCTGCGGGTCTGCTCGCCGCATGGGCACCGGTGGATTCCGTGGGGATGCTGCTGCTGGCCCTCGTGTTACTCGGACTCGGTTGGAACCTGGGGCTGGTCAGCGGCACGACAGTGGTCACCGACGCTGTGCCGTTGGCTACACGGGCACGGACGCAGGGTGTCGTCGATCTTGGCATCGCGCTTGCGGGTGCCGGCGGCGGGCTGAGCTCGGGTCTGATCGTCACGGATGCGAGCTATGCCACGCTCACACTCGCCGGTGGGCTGCTGGCCTTGTTGATCATTCCCATCGCCGCAGTCGCACGAGTCGCCCCGATCAGGCAGGCGTGAAGTCCTCAGGCGGACAACTGGAGCAACTCGTCGCGGTCGCGCGGCGGGCCGGTGTAGACGACCCACGAGTCCTTGAGGCGATGCGCCGGATGCCGCGGGCGGCCTTCGTGCCGGTTGACCAGGTCCGGTTGGCGTACCACGACGTGCCGGTGCCGATCCCCCATGGCCAGGTGACCACTCAACCGTCGCTGTCCGCCCGCATGGTCCAGGCGCTCTCGCTCGCGGGGAGCGACCACGTTCTCGAGGTCGGTACCGGCTACGGCTACCAGACCGCGCTGCTTGCAAGCTTGGCGTCGTTTGTGACAAGCATCGAACGATGGCCGGACTTGGCCGAGCAGGCTCGGCGAAACCTGGCCGCGCAGGGCATCGAGAATGTGAATGTCGTCGCGGGCGACGGCAGCGAAGGCGTACCGGCGGCTGAGCCGTACGACACCATCCTCGTGTCGGCGGCATTCCCGCAAGTCCCCGAACCGCTGGTCAGCCAGCTCCGGATCGGCGGACGTCTGGTACAGCCGATCGGGACGGGCGGTGCCGAACAGGTGACCGTGTTCGAACGCACCCCGGAGGGTCTCGTGTCGCGCGGGATTGTGTGTCACGCCAGGTTCGTGCGCCTGTACGGCCGCCATGGTTATGGCTAGGCGTGCCGATTGGTCGGACGTAGGCGCGAGGCGGATGGCCCAGCCCGGCGCACAGACCGCCTACGAGGCTGCGTTGCTGACGTACGAGCTTGGGCGCAGCGTGCGATCGCTACGTGAACGAAAGGGCTGGAGTCAGAGTCAGCTCGCCCGAGCTGCCGGCATGACCCAATCCGCAGTCGCCTGCTTCAAGGCGGGCGGGACCGTGCCCACCCTCCCCGTTCTGGAACGCCTCACCCACGCGCTCGACGCCGACCTCGTCGTCGCCGTCAACCCTCGGTCAGACGTCGCCTGAATCCCGCCTACGACCAAGTGACCCCACCGAGTTGTCAGGATCTGGCGAGGGTATAGGCCAACCAGATTCTGACAACTCGGGAATCGGCTCTACCCGACGAGTCGGTAGAACCTCCAGAACGGGTGGTCGATCGGCAGGATCTCGATGTCGGACCATCCCGCCATGCGCGCGATGCTGCGGAATCGGCTGGGGCGCATCACCGTGCCGACCGCCTCGGAGTCCGGCTCGACCCGACCCTGCGGGAGGCACCACAGCACACTCGCGCTGGCGAAGAAGGTCTCCGTAGGGTCGCCTGCGTTGAGTGTCTCGCTCACGCGCTCGTCCATGACGATCACGGTCCCGCCTTCTGCCAGCGCCGCTTTGGCCTGTGCAATGGCCTCCACCGGATGGGCCATGTCGTGAACGCACTCGAAGAAAAAGATCAGGTCGTATCGACTCTCGCCGTATGGGCTCGATGCGTCGACGACGTCGAAGGTGACCCGGTCCGAGACGCCTGCGTCGGCAGCGTTGCGGCGAGCTCTGGTGATGGACTCCTCATCGGTGTCGTACCCATCGACCCGAAGATGGGGGTACGCCTTGGCCAGCTCGATCGCGGCCCAGCCGAGGCCGCAGCCCACGTCGGCCACGCGCGTCACGCGAGTGCTGTCCGCGAGCAGTGCCGCGACGTCTGGCACCTGAGGGATCCACTCGGCGACCAGTTCGTTGACGAAGGCGGGCCGGTTCAGGGCCGCCTGCGCCTCCACGGCGTCCTCACCGTACGACGCGTAAGGGACACCCACGCCGCTCCGGAACGCCTTCAGCAGCTCGGGCATCACCGAGAATCCTGCCGCTACCGCGAGTGGCAGACCCCCGATGAATGCCGGACCGGTCTTCTCGACCAGGACTTCGCGGACACCGGGCGCGGTCATGAAGCCGGCCGTGGTCAGGTCGTCGTCGTCGGTCAGCAGCAGCCCGGCGGTCGTTTCGGCCTGCAGCCACTCCCGTACGTACCAGCCGTCCAGGCCGATGCGCACCGCGAGCTCGCGGGCCGTGAGTGGCCCATCCTCGGCGAGCGCGGCGAACAACCCATGCTTGACCCCGATGTAGACCGAGCCGAGATGGAACGCTCCGACGCCCTCAAGGAAGATCCGACCGGCCAGATCCTCGATTGCCTGCGGTGTCGTCTCGACCTCTGTGATGGTGGACATTGTCCTTGTGCCTCCTTTTGTGCGGGACTGTCCCGCTCATCTGGGAGGCGCCACATCAGGCGTGGCAATGTCAGGTCGTGCCGGTCAGCTGCCAGGAAAACTCTTGGTCCGGCCGGTAGCTGCAGAACCGCCCGGTCGAAACGCTGTTGCGCAAATGCCGCGCCAGTTCCGGATGCAGGGGCTCGATGGCCTTCAAGGCGGTGCCGATCCGCATGGCCACCGCCTTCCGCGCCCGCTCGGTTCGGTCTCCGGTGACCCGCACCCGACCGCCGAGCCCGAGGGCCGCCGACAGCTCGGCGGCGAGGAAGTCCTTCTCCGCTCCGAGCTTCTCGAGCCGACCCTGGTCGTAATCGCGAGAGGCTTCATCGATCTCCACCTCCAGATCCACGAGTCGGCGGCGGTATGCGCTACGGGCTGCCGCGTCAATCGTCGGGCCGGTGTCGGTCCCGGCCTCGGCCCGGGACGGACCTCCGGAACCTTCGACCAGGTCGAGAACATGGACCTCCTGTCCAGGCCGACCCAGCAGCACGGCCAGGTCGCGCATGCCCTTGGAGTCCACCACGGTGATGGACCGGCCGCGGAACTCCACCAGCCAGACGGTCCCGGTTCGGACGAAGGCGGCCCAGCCGCGCGGAGTGGTCGACGGGCGGTCCTGATACTCCGCGAGACGGGCCAGCAGTTCTGCGACCTGGCCGAAGCACGCAGCCCCGTAGCCGTCCACCGCCCATATGTCCGAGTACGGCTCGAGGGCGTCGTGCACGGCGTGTACGGCCTCGCGCTCGTCCAGCAGCATGGCAGCCTCGCCGAGCAACCACAGACACTCGACCCACTCCGAATCGACAGGCAACGAGTCCAGTCCGGCGTCCATCAGCTTGCGGAGATGTCGTCGCCCCCGCTCGGGATCACCCGACTCGGCGAACAGCAGCGCGAACGCGCAATCCGACCCGGGAAAGTTCTCTGACCACTCCGCCATGCGCCCAACCAGCTTGGCTATCGCGGGGGTGTCCTGTCGGAGGCGTGCGATCCGCCAGCGCAGCGTCCAACTCATTATCTCGGCATTCGGGCTCTGGGCCTTTTCAGCCAGAGTGGCCACCTCGTCGGCATACCGACTTCCAGCGTCCAGGTCGCCATCGAGCACTGCCCGCATCCCGCGCCACATCGGCACCAGCCAGCTGTAGGTCGGCGAGCGGAGCCGGTCCGCGACGCGTGCATACGCGGCGATATCGGCGTCCACGCCGGTCAGATCGCCCAGCTCCAGACGGGCTCGGAGTCGGAGGCGTCGCCCCAGCAACTCAAGCAGTGCGTGGTGATGAGCCAATGCGAGCATCCGTCCGGCCGCCTCGATCCGCTCGTGCACGTACCCCGGCCCGGACCGTGCGTCGCAGAACGCGGCGAGGGCAGCCACCTCCGCGTCGGCGTCGCCGACCCGCCGTGCCATATTGGCCGCCTGGTCGGCGAGACTCGCGCGCTCGTCTGGTGACGCGATAGCAGCACTCGCGACTGAAAGCCGGGCAAGGACCGCCGCCCGGAGCGCGCTGTCTTGGGCGGGAAGAAGTCGCAGAGCGTCTTTGAGCAGGCTTTCTTGCTCGAAGTCGAAGATGTCCACTTCGAAGCCACCAACCCCGCCGCCCATAGCGAGCACTGCGCGGGCGAGGTCCTCGGCAGCCTCGGTCTCCAAGGCTTTCCGGGCGACCAGGCGAAGGGTGTCCCGGCCGGCGCCAATGTGCCCAGCCTGGACCTGGGCCTCACCCATTCGGCGACGCACATCAAGCCCTCGGGCGCCAAGGTCGAGTGCCATCCTGTAATGACCGATCGCCTGCTCGTGAGCCAAGCCTGCGACTGCCATATCTCCGGCGACGAGCGCGAGCTTTGCCGCATGACTCCGGGCGTCCTCTCCCGACGCCAACGACCAGTGCCTTGCCAGCTCGGCTGGGCCTCCGCCCTGCAGGTGCTCGGCGACCTGGCGGTGCAGCGCGGCACGGCGGTCCGGAGTTATTCCCAGATACAGCGTCTCGCGCATCAGGTCGTGTGCGAACGCACCATCCACAATCACGCCCGCCGCAGCCGGTTCGGCGAGCAGGACAGCGACGTCGGCCTCAAGTGTCCCTGTGACACCGGCCAGGATGCCGATGTGCGGCGAACTGACCACGCTGGCCACCTGGAGCAGGTCGAAAGACTCCTGGGGCAGCCGGGCGAGCCGATGCTCGAGAACCTGCCGCACGCCCTGCGGAATCGCCCCTGTCGCCGTGCCGCGGCTCACCTGGAGCCGCGCTACCTCGGAGGTGAAGAACGGGTTGCCGCCGGTTCGCCGGTGCACCTCGGTGATGTAATCCTCGCTCGCTTGGACACCGACGATGTGGCGTACTAGGGCCTCAGTCGCATGCTGATCGAGACCGGTCAACGGGAGACGCCGTATTCCGGCTGAGGTGAAAAGCGACACCGCCTCATCCCTAGCCGTGACCAGCAGCATTAGTCGCTGTCCGGAGACGACACCGGCCAGGAACTCCAGCAATGCAAGGGAGCCAGGGTCCGTCCAATGCGCATCTTCAAAGATCACAAGCACGGGTCGTTTACGCGTCCGCGCTTCGATCGCCTCCGCTACCGCAGCCAATAGCTCAGGCTGGGATGCGAACCGGCCGTGGTCAAGGAGGTTGCTTTCGCCCAGCATGTTGGTCAGCACCTGCTTCCATGGCCAGTACGACGGCATGTCGATCGATGAGCAGCGACCCCACGCCACGTCGAAGCCCGACTGCCGTGCCATCGTCTCCGCAGCCTCGGCGAGGCGCGTCTTGCCGATGCCTGGCTCGCCAACCATGAGCGCCACCCGCCCTCGACCGACCCCGGCGTCGGCGATGAGTCCGGCGATGGCGACCACTTCCGGCTCGCGACCTATCAAGGACTTTTCCACGACCCGCACCTCACCATGGTGTCCGGTGGTGTCAGCGCCAGCCAAGCTCGGGCGCGAGGTGCCCCAGCACACTCTCAAGGATGTGAGCGTTGTAGTCAACGCCGAGCTGGTTGGGAATCGTGAGAAGCATTGTGTCCGCGGCCGCGATCGCCTCGTCCTCGGCGAGATCCTTCACGAGCTGATCCGGCTCCCCGGCGTACGTCTTACCGAATCGGGCCGGGCCGCCGTCCAGGTAGCCGACCTGGTCCTGGCTACCGGCCGCCTCACCAAAGTACGCACGGTCCAGGTCGCTGACGACCGGGAAGATGCTGCGGCTGACCGAGACTCGCGGCTCACGTTCGTGGCCGGCGGCCTTCCAAGCGTCACAGAAGCGCTCGATCTGCTCGGCCTGGAGCTGATGGAACGGCACCCCGGTGTCCTCGGTGAGCAGGGTCGAACTCATCAGGTTCATGCCCTGCTCCGCGGTCCACTCGGCCGTCCGGCGGGATCCGGCTCCCCACCAGATCCGGTCACGAAGTCCTGGCGAGTGCGGCTCTATCCGCAGCAGGCCCGGCGGGTTCGGGAACATCGGCCGCGGATTAGGCTGCGCGAACCCATCGCCTTTGATCACCTCGAGGAAGACCGCAGTGTGCTGACGAGCCATTTCCGCGTGGTCGGAGCCCTCCTCAGGCACGTACCCGAAGTAGCGAAAGCCGTCGATCACTTGCTCCGGCGACCCCCGGCTGATGCCAAGCTGAAGCCGTCCGCCGGCGATCAGGTCAGCCGCACTGGCGTCCTCGGCCATGTAGAGCGGGTTCTCATAGCGCATGTCAATTACGCCCGTCCCGATCTCGATCCGCCGCGTCCTCGCCCCGATGGCGGCGAGCAGCGGGAAGGGAGACGACAACTGGCGCGCGAAGTGATGCACCTGGAAGAACGCGCCGTCGGCCCCGAGATCCTCGGCCGCGACCGCAAGCTCGATCGACTGAAGCAGTGCGTCGGAGGCCGAGCGCGTCTGCGATTGCGGCGCCGGCGTCCAGTGGCCGAATGACAAGAACCCGATCTGTTTCATGCCTAAATGCAACAACACCGACGGGTCGGGCTTCCCGGCGACCCGGATCAGCCACTCCTACACCTGGAGGCTCTGGAGCAGCGCCTCGTTGCGGTATCCCGGGGAGGTTGCCTTGCTGGTCACCCGCTGCATGGACACGGCGGGGAGGCCTTCGGAGTCGGCGATCGCAATCGCCGACTCGACGATCTGCGGCACGCTTAGCTGGGCCCGGTCGCCGCCCGGCAGGGCCTCACAGATCTAACCCATCTGGACACCTTTCGTTAACCTGACTATGGAACGGTGCGGTGATGGAACTTCGGGGCCGTGCGCTCGGCCCAGCGAGCACGGACTTCAACGACTACGTGGGGACAGTTGCCGCTGACGATGCAGACGCCGTCAGGGATCGACCAAGCCTCTATGAGCTTGCACAGATCGATCGGGATCGCTACACGATCGTGGCAGTTGACCTGAAAGTTGACGGCCCAGTCACAGCGACCGTCTACGCTATCGACCGCATCGAGAATGCGATCACTCTGCATGGCGAGATCATTGAGCTGGGCCGCAGACGCGGTGAGGTTCCGGTAGTGCCGTTCGATCTTCCAGAACCAAGCGTTGAAGACTTCATCAGGCGCGCGTTCAAAAGGATCTCGGTCCGGTTCGTAGCGCAAGATCTCCGCGACCAAGTTCTCGTCGTCGCCGAGCCAACTTCACCCCAGCGCCTCGAGCCGGAGGAGACGAAGCAGCGATAGTTCGCGCCACTCCAGCAGTCGTGTCTGACGTGCGGAACGTGGGGCGGGCGGGACCTGAACCCGCGACCGGAGGATATGAGGGTCCGTACTGCGGCACATGTGGGGATTTTGCCGACATTGATCTTGGTCTATGAGCGTCGGCGCGCTCAGCGGCCGAGGAGGGTCTCAAGCTTGGCGAACATCATCTGCCACGACAGACGGCCCAGGTCGGCCGTCCCTTCTGGGTGAGGGCCTTCGCGTACCACCAACCTTGTCGTGCCCTCATGGTCGTGGAACTCAACCCGCAGATTTGATGGCCACCCGTGCTCTTGGCCGGGAATGCCGTGCCAGGTTCCGCTACTGGTGAGTACTTCGTTGGCGACGACCTCGGTGAATCGGCCGTCGAATCCCGAGCGCATTGATGGATCGGCGTCACCGGCCATCGTGAATCGCTGTCGCCCGCCGACGCGGGCGTCGATGTCGACCGTTTCACGCTGCGCTGGGAACCCATCTGGGCCGTACCAGCGGGCGAACTGGTCGGGGTCGGTGAACGCCTCATACACGCGCTCAGGCGGGGCGTCGAGGGTGTGGCTGAGCTCGATGTCGTAGGGGAGGTCAGTCATGGGTCTTCTCCTTTGTCGAGTGAGGCCGGCATCAGGATCCGATCACGATGTGGACCTTATGGACGATTCGAGCAACTATCTGTGTTGAGACCAGTCGGCATGCTGAAACTCATCGGTGGGACGCCGGTCAACGCACTGAGCTTGCCGATGTGGAGCCGCGCCCTCAATGCCGCCAACGGCACCTTGTCATGGGCCGAGCCCAGATGCTCTCGGCTCCGTGATCTACGCCGGGGAGCCGTGCACGATCTGCACCCTTCGTGAGCCATGAGCAGGTCGAGGCTCGCCGCAGCCGCTGCAAGGCGCTCGTCGTCCGTGCCAAGATCGAAATGCTGGTCACGGCGGACGATCCTGTCATGGCCTTACGCCAGGGCTGATGGTGCGTGGGGCGGGCGGGACTTGAACCCGCGACCGGAGGATTATGAGTCCCCTGCTCTAACCGGCTGAGCTACCGCCCCAAGGCATGAGTCGGTCGGGTTGATCGAGGCCGATGATAGCGGCGATGGTCCCCGCGACTCGGGCACGCCTCCAGCCCGGTTGGGGCGAACCCCGATAGAGTGCGCCCAAAGTCGGCTCAAGCGCGTGCGACACGAGCATAGGAGGATCTGTGGCCGATCTCATCCCCGCGGAGTGGGAGGTGTTGGATCCCCGCTTTGCAGGTACGGGCGGCGACCGTTCGGTTGCCAGGCTCTTTTCCGGTGGTCGATGGCTCGAGGGGCCCGCCTATTACCCGGCTGGCCGATCCGTGATGTTCAGCGATATCCCCAATGATCGGATCCTCCGCTATGACGAGGTGAGTGGACGTACTGACGTCTTCCTCACACCAGCCGGCTTCACAAACGGTCGTACGGTCGACCGGCAGGGCCGATTCGTGACTTGTGAGCACGGCGAGCGCCGGGTGACGCGAACCGAGCACGACGGCTCAGTCACACTTCTGGCGAGCTCTTACGAGGGACGCCGGCTGAATAGTCCCAACGACGTCGTTGAGCATTCGGATGGGTCGATCTGGTTCACCGACCCTAGCTACGGGATCCGTACCGACTACGAGGGCCATGAGGCATCATCCGAAGTCGGCTCGCGTAACGTCTACTGCCTCGATCCGGAGAATGGGAACCTGACCGCGGTAGTTGAAGACTTCGCCCAGCCCAACGGCTTGGCCTTCTCACCCGATGAACGCCGACTGTTCATCGTCGACAGCGAGCTGCACCACATCAGAGTCTTCAATGTTGATCACGGGACGCTGACCGGCGGGGAACTGTTCTGTGCTGACGAGGAGGGGTACGACGGGATCCGATTTGATCATCTCGGTCGCCTCTGGGGGGCAGCTCATGACGGCCTGCACTGCTATCACCCGGACGGCTCCTTGATCGGCAAGCTCAAGCTCCCGGAGATCACCGCCAACCTCACTTTCGGAGAGAGGAAGCGAAATCATCTCTACATCACCTCGACCAGTTCGCTATACGGTCTTCGGGTCAATTTCCGAGCGGCCTCGTATCCAAGTTGATCTTGGACCTGCATCATCCATGTTGATCTTGAACGTTGGCCGTCCCAGGCCGATCTCGGGGAAACGGGTCCGCGTCAGCGAGGGCGCCGCGAGCAGTAGAGTCGACAATGCCGCATTTCGCCGAGAGGTCTCAGGGGGAAATTGCTAGTGCCGCAAACGTCTGTGCGTGCGGTAAGACTCGTTGGGATCGTGACACCGTCCGAGGCTCGGCTGCTCGGCGGTGTCATCGTCGCCATCGGAAGCTTGATCTTCCTTTCGACGGTGGTCAATCCTCCCCACTGGGTTCAAGTTGCGGCTCTTTTTGCTCATCTGATCTCTCTTGTGATCGGCTTCGGCTCAGTGCTCGCAGTCGACTGGTACGGACTGCTGTCCCTGACTCGCCGAGTGACCATTGGCGATGTGCTGCTCACAGCCGAGCGGATGACGCCATTGATCTGGATTGGCCTCACCGGGCTTACCATCAGCGGCGTTTTGCTCAAGCCAGAGCTCGATTCGTGGCTTGTCGTGGTCAAGCTCGGATGTGTGCTTGGTGTGGGGATCGTCGGAGTCCTTGTCCTCTCGACGAGCCGTCTCATGGAACGTCAGATGCCGGCCCCCTCACGGTCACTGATTCGCCGTGGCATGGTGCTCGCGGGCGCCTCGCAGACGTTTTGGTGGACCGCTGTCGTGATCGGCTTCATTACCAATGAGACGGTGCAGTGAACCCCGGCGCCACGGCCATCTATGGCCGAGCGCGAAACTAGGCCGGGTAAACCTCCGCTGCTGCCGATCTCGGCACGGCGCATCGGTGGGCGGCAGCTGCGGCGCCAGACGCCCATGTGTGGGTTTACGAGGGCGCTCAGGCGCGAATCGAGACCTTGATCAAAACACCTGCTGATCTTGTGGCGATGGTGTTCTTGTTGCGGGTCCTCTGGTGACGACGTCGGTGTCAGTTGTGCGGGGGGGCTGCCCACCCGCCGGCCGGGCGAAGATCGTCAGAACCCGGGGCCGCGCGATGAGAATCGCCCCTGCTATTAGGACGAGGCCAAGCACGGTCGTGATTGAGGCGAGCAAATGCTGTGACCAGGTCCACTGGAGTTCGACATCAGCCCCATTCGGCAGGTCGGTGAACGGGGCGACCGCGACCCAGCACACAAAGAGCCACCCCAAGGCCAGGTACCACAGGGGAAGGCGTCGAGGGCCGATTGGTCGCCGCTCGAGCAGGCTCATTGCCAGCGGAACCACCCAGACGAAATGGTGCAGCCAGGACACTGGTGAGGCGAGCAGCCCAGCGACGCCGCAGAGGTTGACCGCCAGCCGGATGTCTCCGAGCCGATGCCATAGCAGTGCGGCCCAAACTCCGGCAACCGCGACGACACATGACATGACGAGTCCGATGGTCGCCGGCTCTGGTCCGAGCCCGAAAATCCGGACGATATCGGCCATCACCGACTGATTGGTGTAGTAGATGATGCTGTGCCCGAGGCCGGTGTCGCCGTGGGCCAACCTCGTCCAAAACTGGTACGACGCCGCTGGCACGATGACTGCGCTGATCAGTGTGACGACGATGCCAGTGACGACCGCGATCCAGAAGGCCCGATACTTCCGCGCAACCAGCAGATAGAGAATAAAGATCGCTGGGGTGAGTTTGATGGCCGTCGCGATGGCGGTCAGCACCCCTTCCGGCAGCAGGCGGCGCGGAAACACCCGCGGCCCGGGCGCGAGGTCCAAGACCACCAGGGCAACTAGAAAGATCCCAAGCTGGCCAAAAGCGAGTGTTTGCACGACGGGCTCGACGATGGAGACAACGGCTGCACTGGCCAGGCTAAGCGCCCAGCCTTTGAGACCAAATCGGTGCAGGATCGCGACGAGCGCCAGGGCACCGGCGGCCGTCCAGCCAATCTGAACCACGGTTGGTGGCAGAAGGGCTAAAGGCACCGCGAGGTCGGCTGCAATGGGCGGGTACAGGAACTGAAGGGGTCCAGGAAGGTCGTAGAAGTCACCACCCGCAAGCAGCACGGAGCCAGCACGGCGGTATACCTCAAGATCGACCATGATCGGACGCCATGGGATGAAAGTGCCGCCGCCGAACGTCGTCGCGCCAATGTAGAGCCCGACCAAAACCGGCAGTGCACAAATGCCTAGCCAGCTCGCGAGCTGAAGCCAGAACGCGCGGGGAGCGCCCGGGGCGTATGACTCCTCCTTCTGATGCTGCTCGCGCATCGCGCGCATCGATCCGCCTACTTCGTCGTCGCTCGCAGAGGAAAAGCGCCTCTGCTCCCTCCTCCTCAGCACGGCGGGCGCGCGATTTGCCGACGCTCGCAGCATTCCGCACTGGTGGGGGGCACCCGTGTACTGATCGCGGTACCTGCCACTAGAGCCTCGAGCCTGGACTGGGTGGGGCTGGCGATCCGGTGGCGGACTCCGTCGGTTCACCGCCCCCCGACTCGGTGCCCGATGGTCCTGGCGATCCAGATGTGGGCGATCCCGACGGTGCCGGCGACTGGGGCGATCCTGACTGTCCGGATTGTGATCCTGACTGTGGCGGCCCTGTCGAGCTGCCAGTCGGGGGAGGCGGCGACTGTGGTGGCTGATTGCGGAAGATCAATATCGCGATGAGCACGGCGAGGGCTGCGAGCAGCACCATGAGGAGCCACGACACCAAGATTGTTCGCCAGCCGGCCCGATCGAAACGGCCGGGCCAGGGCAATGGCCAGAGGCGCGCAAGGCCAGGGCGTACCTGCTCTATCCAGTACTGCTGGTAGTCAGGGCCCGAGGGAATACCCTGCGGCGGAAGCGTCGCAATCTGTACCGCATCGAGGATCCGGCTGGCTTGTGCTGCCGCAGCTGGCGAGCCGTCGTAGACCAGCGCCGACCATGGGGCGACAAGACGCTCGTCAGGTGGCACGGGATCCTCCGCCTTGCGGAACTTGCGGGCAAGGCGCCCAGTGTCTTGCCCATGACCACCGCGTGCCAGAACTGCGTCGATGTGCAAGGCGTTGATCTCGCCTGCGAAGCGTGATCGGGCTGCCGCATCGGCGGCTGCCCCCTCGGAGAGCAAGATCAACACTGCCGGTGTATCGGCTGCGTCATGCGCGGTGAACGCGATTCCCGCTGGTGATGCGGTGAGTCGTGCGTCGAGCCAAAACTCGCCGATCCTCGGTGGATCATCTGGGAGTAGCGGCGTTACCGGCACGTACGGCGGACCACCAGGAGCTCCTAAAGCGCCTTCGCCTGATGCGCCCCCGGGTGGCGCCCAGGAAGGATCCGGTGCTTGGCCGGGTGGCTCGGTGGTCGACATCACTCTCCATCTCGCAGCCTCCTTCCTCCAGGAGGCTGACCACGGGTTGTCCGAGGGCACGGAGAGTCTATTCGGCCATTACATGCGTCGCTCCGATGCAGTGAGCAGCTGGCGGGCGATTGTTGCAGTGGCCGGATGCGTTGTGTGGGCCTTGGCCGGATGCTCCTGCAGTGGCCGGAGGCCCAGCGAGCTCATAGCGTGTTGATAGCTCGCGCATAGCCTGATCCTTGTCCAGGCTCATAGCCTTGAGTCCTGCGTCTGCGAGAATGACACGATGTCCGGCGAAAGTAGCGCGCGGTCGGGGCGTCGTGCCCGTCCGCACAGACGCTCATCGACGAGCAAACAGGAGAGTGCG
>JBKPBV010000100.1:0-4630 GCA_046727055.1 Actinomycetota bacterium
GGATGGGGGGTACGCCGCTGATTGAGCTGTATCTGATGTACGGCGAAGTCGCCAAGATCATGGAACAGGCTGGGATCACCGTGGCGCGCAACCTGGTAGGGAACTACATCACGTCTCTTGAGATGGCCGGTTGCTCGGTGACTGTGCTGCGGGCCGACGAGGAATTGATCCGGCTATGGGATGCGCCAGTGAACACCGCAGGTCTGCGGTGGGGAATATGAATGACCGTGTCCAATGACGTGATCACCATTGGGCAGCTGGCAGGCTGGTTGCGACGCTTTCGGGATCTGGTGATCAACCACAAGACCGTGCTTACGGAGCTGGACTCCGCGATCGGGGATGCCGATCATGGCATCAACATGGCGCGCGGCATGACTTCAGTCATCGACAAGCTTGATGGGGACCAGCCGTCACAGGTCAACGACCTGTTCAAGACCGTCGCCATGGCGCTCGTCTCATCGGTTGGCGGGGCCAGCGGGCCTTTGTACGGGACGTTCTTCCTACGCTTCGCGGGTGCGGCCGGCCCGGTGATCGAGCTCGACGCACACGCTTTGGATGCGGCATTGCGGGCTGGCCTCGCGGGCATCGTGGAGCGCGGCAAGGCTCAGGCTGGCGACAAGACCATGGTCGACGCACTCTGGCCAGCTCTCGACGCCATGGAGGCGGTGATCAACACCGGCGGTGATCTTGCCGTTGCGGTCGCAGCCGCGCGTGATGCCGCTGCTGCCGGAAGGGATGAGACCGTGCCCATGGTGGCCCGCAAAGGACGTGCGAGCTACCTCGGTGAACGCAGCGCGGGGCATATGGATCCGGGTGCTGCCTCCATGTCGCTGCTCTTCGACGCCTTAGCCGAAGAGATTGCGGGCTAAGCCGATGGTGGGGATCGTTGTCGTCTCCCACGACCCAGACCTGGCCCGTTCGGCCGCAAAGCTGGCACTGCAGATGGTGCATGGTCCCGCTCCGCGTATCGAGATTGCAGTGGGTATCTCGGATGATCACTTTGGCACCGATGCAGCGCGCGTAGCGGAGGCCATCCTGGCTGCGGCGACGGCAACGGCGTGGTGGTGATCATGGATCTTGGTTCAGCTGTGCTGAGTGCCGAAC
This sequence comes from Actinomycetota bacterium, assembly GCA_046727055.1. Classification (GTDB taxonomy): domain Bacteria; phylum Actinomycetota; class Actinomycetes; order Propionibacteriales; family Propionibacteriaceae; genus Microlunatus. The sequence continues at coordinate 1,105 of JBKPBV010000100.1, forward strand.
TTGCCGTCGAGCTTTTGCCAGAGAGCCACACATCCCGGCTCGGTTGGTTCCGGCCGCCTTCGTCGAGGGCATCTTTGCGGCCGTCATCTCAGCGGCGGCCGGTGCTGATCTCGACGGCGTCGCTCGGGATGCCGAGGAAGCGCTCAAAGCCAAGTTCGCCCAGCTCGGCCAAGATCAGACCCCGACCGAAAGTGTCGCATCGCCACCTCCCTCTCCGCGATTGTTGCGGACGCTACGGTGGTCAACCCGGATGGCATTCATGCGAGGCCTGCGGCGCTCATCGTCGGCGAACTGGCACCACTCGCTGCGCGGGTCACCATCGCCACGGAGCGTGCGGCCCCGGTCTCAGCACGCAGTCCGACGGCGTTGATGTCATTGGGTACCAGGGCCGGCCATGTCCTCCGGATTGCAGCTGACGGCGCCGACGCAGCTGTCGCTGTCGAGCGGATCCTTGCCTTGGTGCGCGACGGCTTCGGGGAACTTGCGAGCGCCGAAAAGACCGGTCGTCGAGAGCCAGCCATAGACGGGTTGGGCCAGTGTCGCATCGGAGTCAGTCCCGGCCGCGTGGTAGGCCGGGCAGTACGGTTGCCCGATCTGACCTACGAGCCGGATCTCACATCGAGCCAGCGTTGCTGCCCGCAGGCCGAACGGTGGTCACTTTCCTTTCATTGATGTTCCGCCCAACCCCCGCGATGGTGGCAGGTGATCACCGCAGATCCTGGCTAGCGGCCGCGATCACTCGGCCGTTGGTGCCGTCGACAGTGACCAGCTGGCCGTCTGTGAGGATGCTCGTGCCGGTACCAGTGCCCATGACGGCGGGGATGCCGTACTCGCGAGCCACGATCGCTGCGTGCGACGCCGGCCCTCCGGAGTCAACGACAACGGCTGCGGCGCGCTGGAACAAGGTTGTCCAGGCGGGGTTGGTGTACGGGCAGACCAGTACGTCCCCAGGGGCCAGCCGGTCGAACTCAGCCGGCTCGCGGATCACGGCCACACGGCCGGTCGCCAAGCCGCCACTGGCCGGGCTGCCGGTAATGATCGCGTCGCCAAGTTCTCTTGGCGGGAAGACAGCGGCCGGGTCTATCAGCCGAACTCCGGCCAACTCCTCGCGGCGCGCCGCGCGCACGCGTACGGTGGCTCGCAAACTCTCGGGCTTGTCTAGCGTGACCGGATCATCGATCGCCTCGAGCTCCTCCAACCGCAGGTGGAAGACGTCCTCTGGCTCGTCCAGCACGCCGGCGTCGTAGAGCCGACGACCTATCTCCAGTAGTGATTGGCGCAGGATCGGCAGCGGCATGAGGAAGTAGAAGTGGCTGTCCTCGCGGAATGCCATGCCGTCCCGTGCTGCCTGAACCCAACGCTCCATGCGGGCGCGCCGACGCGGACCTCGCAGTAACGGATGCGTCAACAGCTCAGACAGCGCGCGATCAGGGTCTTCAGGCGGGCGTGGCGGCTGGGCGGCGAGCACCTTGATCAACGCGAGCACGGTCTCGGGAGCCTCGCGCTGAGTGGGCGGCGTGACCAGCACCGGGGTCACGGTCTCCCGGTGACCGTACTCGGCGAGGTAGGCATCGAACTGTGCCTGGAACTCGGGGAAGGCGGCGAGCTTCTTCACATCGAGGGTATTGATGGCCTCCCGCAGCCGCTCGTTGTCGCGGGCAAGACTGGCGAGCGCCTCGAGCGCGTGGTTGCCGTCGCTTGTCCGTGTGGGGCTGACAATCAGATCGAAAAGCAGGGCGGAGCGTCGGAGCAGGCGAAGTGGGATGAGAAGCCGGAGAAGGGCGACAAGAGTGCCAGGGAGGAAGTCGATCCGCAGATCGCCAATCGGCTTGATCAAGTCGAGCGCCCGCCGGGGCATTGTCATTAGCCGGGGCCATGGCATCGTCGTCAGATCCTGGGCCTCGAGTTTGTGGACCTGGTCAAGGAAATCGGCGAAACGCGGGTCATTGGTCCACTGGCTGGGGTCGTAGCGGCGGACCAGGGTCGCGATGCGCCACGGAGCTAGCAGCGCACCGGCTGTTGTGCGGGGTGTGAGCGGGACGAACCGGTCGACCACCCCGTACTCATCCTCCGGAAGGAATCCCTCGAACGCGTCCCGGAGGCCGAACCTCCCGACGACCCCAGCCATCAAGCCCGCCGGACCGTATGGCACCCAGGTGCTCATATCGATCGGGTACGGGCGCACAGGGAGATAGTCCAGGAGGACGGAGCCCAGCCGACGTTGCAGAGCGTTCAGCTTCACCGGCGGTGGCGGGAGCGCAGTCATCGGGCGGGCCTGCAGCAGCCACACTCGGTTCGCCGCGTACGCCCACTCAATGTCCTGTGGTCGCCCGAAGTGAGCGGCTACCGCCATGCCCAGCCTCGCGAGCTCTGCGAGCCCGGTGTCCGACATCCGCTCCGTCCGGCTGGCGTCGCCTTGCTCATGGACGACTCCACCGCCGACGGCGCCGCGGACGACGACCTCAAGCCGACCCGGGCGATAGTCCCGGATCCGACCCTGCGCGTCGAGTACGTAGTGATCGGGGGTAACCAGGCCTGATACGACCGCCTCGCCGAGCCCACGGGAGGCGTCAACCACGATCGTGTTGCGGTCGCCGCTTACCGGGTCGGCGGTGAACATCACGCCAGCGATGTCGGCGTTGATCATGCGTTGCACCACAACCGCGATCTTGACCTCCGCCGGGTCGATCCGAATCCGGTCGCGATAGGTAATGGCGCGGTCGGTCCACAGCGAGGCCCAGCACCGGCGTACCGCGTCGATCACCGCCGCCGCGCTGACGACATTGAGATAGGTGTCCTGCTGACCGGCAAAAGTAGCGCCTGGCAGGTCCTCGGCGGTAGCGCTGGAGCGCACCGCGACCGGGCCCGCTCCCAGATCGGCGTAAGCGTTCGTGATCTCCGCACGGATGTCCGCGGGCATGATCGCGGCCTCCACGTCGGTTCTGATCGATGCAGCTTCGCCGACAGCGGCGCGCTCAGCGATCTTGAGATCAAGCTGGTTGACCACGCACGCGCAGGCGTCCGTGTTGACGACGAAGCCGTCAGGCACGGGCAGCCCAGCACGTACTAGCTCGCCCAGATTGGCTCCCTTGCCTCCGGCGACGGCCAGATCGTCCCGACCAAGATCACTCAGCGACACCACGAATTTCATGCGACCAGCTCAATCCTTGCTCGGCCGCCAGATATCTGCCGCGATGTCACGCATCTGCTCCTCTGCTTCGGCCAGCACGTCCCGGTCGGCGTCAACACCTGTCGCCTGCTCAAACAACGGCGCCATCAACAGGGTGAATTTCCCCAGGCCGCAACCCACATCCAGGAGTCGGCGAGGACTGTCGAGTCGCAGCTCTGTCGCTAGAGCGTCTGCGAGTGCGACCGGGTAGTCGACGCGGCCCACCGCGTAATACCTGGCACTTCCCGCATAAAGCGATGGGTGCCACGGCAGGCCAGGCTTGAGCATCCAATCAAGCTACATGCGGGCGGTCAGCTCGAGGAGGGCGTTCAGAGTGACCTCCGGATTGGCGAGGGC
>JBKPBV010000101.1:0-6194 GCA_046727055.1 Actinomycetota bacterium
CAGCATAGGCATCGTCAAGGGCGGCCGGGAACCGATGCTCGGGCGCCCGGCGGTAGCCCACTGAGATCACTGCGGCGCCGGAGCCGTCGGCAAGGCGCGTCGCCGCCGGCTGCTCGGTGTCCAGGTCACCCATGACGAATCCGCCGCCGTGTAGCCAGACGATGGCGCCCTGCGCCTGATGCGGGCGGTAGATCCGCACCGCCACGCCAGGATCGGCGGGCACCGTGCGGTCCTCGATCTGCATGTCCGCGGTATCCAGTGCCGGCACCGAGGCGGCCAGCGCGGCCAGGTTCTTGCGCGCGGTGACCGGATCGGTCAGATCGGCCGGGGGGAACAACGGGAGAAATGCTTCCAGTTCGGGATCCATGTCGACCATCTTCCCTGTCACCGCTGCCGAGATCAGCCGCCAGCTGTCGGGAATTCAGCCTGGATCTCGCACCGATCGTCGCCTATCCTCGTGTTGTGGAGGCACTAGTCGAACGGCTGTCCCAACTTGATTCGCAAGCCGAGGGCGCGATTCGCGTCGTGATGTTTTACGACACGCTGATCCGCCGACGGCTAGATCTCTCCGCGCTTGCAAGGGCCTCGGCGGGCCTGGCCGAGTGCGTAGCCGGGATTCGGCTCCACGGCACGGGCCGGGTGATCCGCGTTTCGTCCGACGGCGGCCAAGCGTCCGGCCCGCCGCCACCAGCCTCCACCACGGCGTCGATCACGCTCGATGAGGAGGAGATCGGCACGGTGTGGCTGGAACGCCCGGGCCCACCGCGCCCGCTTGACGAACTGGTGGTGGACCGGCTGGCCATCGCCGGCGCAGCGGTCGTCGAGCGGTACGGCCCGGCCCGCACCACCATGGCCGACCCAGCCCTCGTCGAACTGGCGATCAGCGCCGACAGTGACGAGGCGGCCAGAGCCCGCGCTTTACGGCTGCTGGGGTTCGCCGCCGACCTGCCAGTCCGCGTCATTGCCGTACGGTCACGACTTCCGCTCGACCAGGTCGGCAACCTGGTTTGCCCAGCCCGCCCGGTAAAAGCGGCACAGCTCGCCGACGTGGGCGTCATCCTGGCCACCACCGTCGACCCAACCCAGTTCCCGGCAGGCGTACGTGCGGGCATCGGCGCCTCGCAAAGCCCCGACCGATCCTGGCGCGAAGCCCGCACCGCCCTGCGCTTCACCGGCGCACGCGAACCTGTCATCCGCTACGACGACCTGGGCGCGCTGGCGCTGCTGACCGAAATACCTCGAGACGCCACGCGCGACAACGCCGACGTCGCCGCGATCGGCCGCGTGGCCGGCAACCCAGACGATCTGGAAACGCTGGACGTCTACTGCGCCACCGGCTCCCTGCGCCGGGCCGCTGACCTTCTCCACCTGCACCACAGCAGTGTCGCCCGCCGAATCGAACAGATCGGAAAAACCCTGGGCATCGAGCTCACTGGACCCACCGGGCTGGCACGGGCCGGGCTCGCCCTCACCGCATGGCGGCTACTCGATGACTGAGGCCGAACCTCAGCAATTAAAGTTGGGGTGTCGCTGTCGCTGTCGGCCGGGCAGCCAGAGACAGGCGACGATCGGTGCGACATCTAGGCTCAATTCCCGACAGCTGGCGGCTGAATTTCGGGAGTGGTGACCGGCACGATGGTCGACATGGATCCCGAACTGGAAGCATTCATCCCCTTGTTTCCGCCGGCGGACCGATCCGGTCACCGCGCGAAGCACCGCCCGGCGCTGGCCGCCTCGGCGCCAGCGCCGGGCACCACCACCATCCCGCAAGGCCGACACACCCACAGCCGCGACGACGCAACGCTGAGCGCCTCGCGCGGATGGCGAGCGTGGGGCCGACGGCGACGGATCGTACTGGTGACCGTCGGCGTGCTGGCCGCCGCCCTGCTCGCCGTGAACACCTTGTCAGTCCTCACAGAGACAGCCGAGGCTTCAGGTGAACAGATCGTGCGGCTTCCAGACGGGGACGTGCACGTCGTGCAAAGCGGGCCGCCCAGCGCGCCTGCGGTCGTGCTCCTGCACGGCACAGCCGGCTCGACGGGATGGTGGAGTCCGGTGGCCCCAGCATTGCGGGATTGGCATGTGGTGCGCGTGGATCTGCTCGGGCACGGCAGATCAGCGAAACCGGCCGGTGGCTACCGCGTCGCGGAGCAGGCACGCAGGGTCGGGGCCGTGCTCGACCACCTCGGGGTGCGCCGCGCGACCGTCGTTGGGCATTCCACCGGCGGCATGGTCGCCACATCACTGGCCGAACAGCGGCGCGACCTGGTAACGGCGATCGCGCTGATCGACACCGGCCCGCGCGCGGACGCGTACATCGGCGACAGCCTGATCAGCCGCCTACTATCCGTGCCGGTCGTGGGGCAGCTGGTCTGGCGGCTGCGCACCGACAACACGATCCGTGGCGCCCTCGGCACCGCATTCACCCGCCACGTACGGGTTCCTGACCAGATCATCGCCGACGTCCGGGGCATGACCTACCGAAGCTTCACGGCGACGTACCAGGCGTCGCTGCCGTTCCTGAGGGAACGGCCCATGCCCGATCGGCTCGCCAAGCTCGGCCTGCCCGTCCTGGTGATGTTCGGCTCCCGGGACCGGCGATGGCAGCCATCCTCCGCCGAGGACTACCGCCGAGTCCCGCAGGCTCGGATCGCGCTGCTCGATGTTGGCCACACACCCATGTTCGAGGATCCAGACACTACCGGAGCACTCCTACGTGGCTTCGCCAAAGAAACCGCATCACGCTGATCGGCATGGGCTGACCGCCGATCAGCTCGCCCCTGCCCTTCGATCAAGAGCTCACGGAGGCGGCGTACGGCGCCCCTGAGCGTGCGGACCAACCGGCGCTGCATGGGGTGCGCGAGGGCGGGATGCCGTCATGCTTGGCGAAAGGGTGACCAACCGATCAGGAATCGAGAAGCGCTGGTCACCCAGCCGCACCTAGCGTGACTGCCATGACCTCCATCGAAAACGTCGTTCATCGCGCGGGGCCGATAGTCGAACGGCAGAAACTCAATCGAACCAAAGAGGATTAGGAGGCAGATAGATGGTCGTCGAGTACATCCGCTACAGCATCGATTCGGAGCGAGCGCAGGTGTTTGAGCAGGCGTATCGGCGAGCGGCCGTGGCGCTCGACGCCTCGGAGCATTGCGTGCGCTACGAGGTCTCGCGCTGCAGCGACGACCCTACCCAGTACGTCGTTCGCATCGATTGGGACTCGGCAGAGGGACACCTGTCGGGGTTTCGCCGGAGCCCTGAATTCCGCAGCTTCTTCGAGGCGGTCGGCCCGTTCGTACACGACATCGATGAGATGCGCCATTACCAGGTCACGTTCGCAAGCGACGGATGACAATCACCCTGGCCGCCGATCCCTCGGAGGCCGCACAGCCGATCCCTCGTTACCCGGGCCAGATCAGCAGCGTGCGCTTGCGCAGGAATGCGACGCACGCTGGAAAGCGCAGAGTCGACGACGCAGCGGCGAGGGCTCCGTGGAACTCGGCTGTGCCGGCGAAGGTGGGCCAGCGCCGTGCGAGGGTCTTGTCCGGTGTGCGCAGCTCTTTGGTGATGCGCGCCGAGCAGGACCGGGCGGTGTCAATGCAGCGTGGCCCGAGGGATACGGCTCGTTCGGAGTCGGGCCATTCCGATGCCGTGACCATGGGGTGAGATCAGTGGTGGATGTGGGCTGGTTCGCGGTGCGGACCCGCCATGGGTGGTGATCAAAACAGGCCGTCTTGGGGGTTTGAGGGCTGGATGCGCAGACCCTTTCTGCGTCCGCTGCGGACGTGCACGGCTTGGAGCTCGCCGCGCTTGACACGCTGCAACAGGGTTTGGCGGGACACGCCGTAGGCCAGGGTGGCTTCGAGGGTGGCCAGCCAGTCCTGAAGTGGTGTGTTCGACCCCCGGTGGCGCGCATCCCTGGAGCATCAGCTCCGACTGTGAGGACTCCGTGTGCCGAGCTTGCGCTTTTGGGGTGATCTGTCTCACGGGTGTCACAGGGATCGCTCGCGCGGCGTCTTAAGGCTGAGCCCGTAGAAGCGGAGGAGACACGATGGCTGGGAACACCGATGTGGTCGTGATCGGCGGCGGATACGCCGGCGTCTTGGCGGCCAATCGCCTGACGCAGCGCGACGAGGTGACAGTGACGCTGATCAACGCGCGCTCGATGTTCGTTGAGCGGATCCGCCTGCATCAACTGGTGGGCGGGTCCTACGACGCGGTCGTCGACTGCCGGGAGATCCTCGCCGACGGCGTCCGGCTGGTGGTCGACACCGTGACACGGATTGACGCGGCCGCGCGCAGCGTGGCGTTAGCGACCGGCGACAGGGTCAGCTACGACTACCTGATCTACGCGGTGGGCAGTGTTTGCGACGGCTCGCGTGTGCCCGGAGCGGCCGAGTTCGCCTACCCGATTGCCACGCTGGAGGCGGGGGAGCGGCTGCGGTCGGTCGTCGACGCCGCGCCTGCGATGGCCGCAGTGACGGTTGTCGGAGCCGGTCCGCAAGGCATCGAGACCGCCGCCGAGCTTGCGGAGCTGGGCCGCACCGTGACCCTGGTCTGCGGCGGGGTGCTCGGCCCGTACCTGCATCCTCGTGGTCGACGCTCGGTTGCCGGGCGGCTGGCCAAGCTCGGTGTGGTCGTGCTGGAAGGCCCCGACGCGAAGGTGACGGCTGTGACTCGCGATGCTGTGCAGCTCGGTGACGGTCGCGAGTTGCCGAGCGCGGTGACCATCTGGACCGCTGGGTTCGTGGTGCCGGATCTGGCCGCGGGTAGCGGGTTGAGCACCGACGCCTTGGGCCGGCTGCTCACCGACGAGACGTTGACCAGTGTGGACGACGTGCGCATCGTCGCGGCCGGGGATTCGGCGGCCCCGTCGGATCTGCCGTACCGGATGAGTTGCCAGGCCGCGGTTCAGCTGGGCCCGCAGGCCGCCGAGACGGTGCTCAGCCGGGTCGCGGGTGAGCAGCCCGCGCCCATCAACGTTGGGTTCTTTGGTCAGTGCATCAGCCTGGGGCGTCGTGCCGGCATCTTCCAGGTTTCCCACAGCAACGACGCCGCGATCAGGCTCTACCTCGGCGGCCAACCAGGCGCGAAGCTCAAGGAGTACATTTGCAAGCTCACCGTGAAGCAGCTCGCGCAGGAGGCGCGCAAGCCCGGTTCGCGCTACCAGTGGGTCAAGGATGACAAGCGCCAGCAGCTGCTGCAGGCCAAGCGCGGCGAGGCGCCGGCCACTGCTGAACGGCCAACCCACAAGGCATTCGTGGTCGGTCCGGTCGACTAGTGAACGGATCTGGACTGGATGTGAGCGACCACACCACTGACCCGGCAACCGAGACTTTCGTCGCCTACCGCGACCTGTCTTCACCGTTGCCTACGAGATGCTCGGGTCGGCGGCCGACGCCGAAGACGTCCTTCAGGACACCTGGCTGCGGTGGGTGAAGGTTGACGGGGGGCAGGTGCGCGACCAGCGCGCCTACCTGGTCCGGATCACGACCCGGCAGTCGCTCGACCGGCTGCGCACGATGAGGCGTCACAGGGAGGCGTACATCGGCTCCTGGCTGCCCGAGCCGCTGCTCACCGGGCCGGACGTGGCCCAGGATGTCGAGCTCGCCGAGAGCGTGTCGATGGCGCTCATGCTCGTCCTCGAGACGCTGTCGCCGATCGAGCGCGTCGTCTTCGTGCTGCGCGAGGCGTTCGATGCCAGCTACGACGAGATCGCGGCCGCCGTCGACAAGAGCCCCGCGGCCGTCCGCCAGATTGCCCACCGTGCCCGCCAGTATGTCGATGCACGCCGCGCGCGAGGTGGTCTCCGCGAGCGAGACTCGGGCGGCTCTGGAGTCGTTCCAGCGCGCGGTCGAGACGAGGGACTTGCAGGGCCTGATCGACGTTCTTGCCCCTGAGGTTGTCCTTGTGGGCGACGGCGGCGGAGTCAAGCGGGCTGTGCTGCGGCCGATCATCGGCGCCGATAAGGTGGTCCGTTACTTCTTGGGCGGCTTCGGCAAGCCCGAAGCCACGCTTACCGTCAACCCCGCCATTGTCAACGGCAACCCGGCACGCGTCGTACGTCTGGACGGCGAGATCGACGGCGTCCTGGCGATCCGTGTCGAGGACGCCCGCATCACGGGCCTCTACTACGTCCGCAACCCGGAGAAGCTGACCCACGTGGAATCCGAGACCCCGCTCACGCTGCGATGAAT
>JBKPBV010000102.1:0-2797 GCA_046727055.1 Actinomycetota bacterium
GCTGCGCCGACCCGCGCTGCGCTTGCCTTTGACGCCGTAGTGAGCAGCTACAACATCTTCGCCGGAAGCTGGGAGTCAGGAGCGGGCGCGGTCTTCGCGGAGAACCAGGCGCTCGCTTGGCTGATCCAGCTGCTCAGCTGGCCAGACACGGCCGGCGGCTGCTTTGTTCCCGGTGGCACCATAGGCAACCTTTCAGCTCTGGTGACAGCGCGGCAGTTCGCGAGAAACCAGCTGGGCAGGCATCCGGTTGGACAATGGCGGCTGGCCTGTACGACTCAGGCGCATTCGTCGGTCCAGACGGCGGCGTCGGTGCTGGACGCTGAAGTGGTGATCGTGCCGGAAAATGATCAGGGCCAGCTGACCGGCGAGGCTTTGCGTTCGGTGCTCCTCGAATCGCAGGACGTCTTCGCTGTGGTCGCTTCGGCGGGCACGACAAATGCTGGCATCATCGACGACTTGGCCGGTACCGCGGATGTCTGCCATCGTTTCGGTGTCTGGATGCACGTCGATGGAGCGTACGGCGGTGCGGCTCTCGCAGCCCCGAGTGTGCGTCACCTCTTCAGCGGGATCGAGCGCGCCGACAGCTTCATCGTCGACCCGCATAAGTGGCTGTTCGCGACGTACGACTGCTGCGCGCTGCTCTACCGCCAGCCGGAGCTCGCACGCGCGGCCCATGCACAGCGGGCTGGATATCTTGACGCGATCGACCGCGAGGTCTGGAACCCGTGGGATTACGGAGTGCACCTGACCCGACGGGCCCGTGGCTTGCCGTTCTGGTTCAGCCTGGCGACACACGGCACAAACCGGTACGCCGCGGCGATCGAGCAAACCCTGGCGACCGCCCGCGCGGTAGCCGACGGAATCCGAAGTATTCCTCAGCTCTCCTTGCTGGCTGACTCGGCCCTATCGGTGGTGCTCTTCGAGCGGCCCGGTTGGGACGACGCCGCGTACCGTCGCTGGTCAAAGCGACTGGCCCTCGAGGGCCGGATCCTGTGTATTCCGACGCAGTGGAAGGGACGGACTGCGCTGCGGCTGGCATTCGTCAACCCATCCACTGAAGCCGACCACGTTCTCGACGTGCTCGCCGAGACGACTGCGAACCCAACTGGCAGCCCCTAATCGCGCCGGAGTCGGTTGTTGCAACCTACGTGCACGCAGCTTGCTGGCGGTCTGCATTGGTTGCTACTTGTGCAGACCGTCAGGAAACTGTGCAGACCGTGGGCTAGCGCAGGTCAATCAGGCCCTCCGCGGGCTGACCAACTGACAGGTGACGCGGGCCGTACAGACTCGCTTACCGGCGTCATCGGTGATCACGATCTCGTAGCTGGCAATCGATTTGCCCAGCTGCAACGCCGTAGCGGTGCCCGTCACCCATCCGGCCGTCACCGATCGGTGGTGTGTCGCATTGATGTCCACCCCGACTGAGATCCTCTCCGGCTGCGCATACATGAACGAGCCCAATGAGGCGAGAGTCTCGGCCAGCACGCAAGAGGCACCGCCATGCCAGAGCCCGTACGGCTGGGTGTTGCCTTCTACCGGCATCCGGCCGACCACCCGCTCAGGCGTCAGGATCAGCAGCTCGAACCCCATCTTGGTATCAAGCGCACTGTTCAGCTCGGCGTATTCGGCTGGGATGTCTTGCCGGTTGTCGATCGGAGTCACGGGCTCAGACTAGTGAAGAGTGTCAATTGCGTTCTGACATCGGCTCGCCCAGTTCCGGCTTCTTCGTCGCTTTCGATGAAGCTCCTCAGCGAGGCTAAATAGTTGCGTCGGCGCTTCACCGAAAAGCTCCTGCCCCGCCGGGGGGCGAACCGACACGTCATAACGCTTGACCCCGCCCTCCCGTCAGTGCGCGCGGCTAGAGTCGGCATGTGCCGACCACGACTGAGTTAGCCGGCGTGTCAGCCAGCCAACTGCCGACGCGGCCGAAGCTGATGCTGATTGACGGCCACTCGATCGCGTACCGGGCATTTTTCGCGCTTCCAGTCGAGAACTTCTCGACCCAGACCGGCCAGCACACCAATGGGGTGTTCGGGTTCACGTCGATGCTGATCAATGTGTTGCGTGACGAGAAGCCAACCCATCTCGCCGTCGCCTTCGACGTCTCGCGTCATACCTTCCGATCTGAGATCTACAGCGAATACAAAGCCAACCGTTCCACCACTCCCGATGAGTTCAGGGGTCAGCTCGACCTGGTCAAGGAGGTGCTCAAGGCTCTCAACATTCCCTACCTGGAAAAGGAAGGCTTTGAGGCCGACGATGTGATCGCCACTATGGCTACCCGCGCCGAAGCAGCCGACTTTGACGTTTTGATCTGTACCGGCGACCGTGACGAATTCCAGCTCGTCAGTGAGAAGGTGACCGTGCTGTATCCCCGCAAGGGAGTCTCCGATCTGGCCAGGATGACGCCCAAGGCAGTTGAGGAGCGCTACTTTGCCACCCCCGACCGATACCCCGACCTGGCGGCGCTGGTCGGGGAGTCCAGTGACAACCTGCCAGGCGTCCCGGGCGTCGGACCCAAAACCGCCGCAAAGTGGTTGGAGATGTACGACGGGCTGGAGAATCTTGCTGCACATGCAGGGGAGCTCAAGGGCAAGGCCGCCGAGGCATTCCAGGAGCGGGTCAATGATGTCCTGCGTAACCGGCAAGTGAATGCATTGGTACGTGATCTTGATCTGCCGGTCAGCCTTGATGATCTGGTACGTCGCCCGTGGGATCGTGAGGCGACTCACCAGCTGTTCGATGGCCTCGAGTTCCGGGTGTTGCGCGATCGCTTGCTTGAGGCGCTGCCGAACGA
>JBKPBV010000103.1:0-4462 GCA_046727055.1 Actinomycetota bacterium
GGTCTGTTGATCTTGACCAATGACGGCGAGTTGGCCCACCGGCTGGCGCATCCCTCGTACCAGGTTCCGAAGACATACATCGTCGACGTAACAGGAGTGGTGACTCCGCAAACCTTGAGGCGATTACGCCGCGGCATCACCCTCGCGGACGGACCGGTGCGTCCTAGCTCGGTCAAGATCTCTTCCACCCTACGCGACCGGACACTTCTCAAGATCACAATGCATGAGGGTCGCAATCGCATTGTGCGCCGTACGATGGAAGCGGTTGGCCATCCGGTCCGCCGGCTGTCGCGGATTGAAATCGGACCGGTTCGGCTCGGGAACCTGAAGGTCGGGGAATACCGGGAGTTGACCCGCGAGGAGCTCGGCGGGTTACTGGACCTAACCGGTGGTTGAACTCGCGAGAGGACTGGCCGCGCACGTAGAGGAGGGCAGTGGACCGCAGGATCTTCGGACTCGAGACGGAATACGGCGTCGCGTGCACCACCGGCGGCACGCGACGGCTGACTCCGGACGAAGTCGCGCGCTATCTCTTCCGGCGGGTGGTGACGTGGGGCCGCAGCAGCAACGTTTTTCTCCGCAACGGCTCCCGGATCTACCTTGATGTCGGCTCCCATCCCGAGTACGCAACCGCCGAATGCGACGATCTGGTCCAGCTCCTCAATCATGACCGTGCTGGGGAGCGGATCCTGGAGGACTTGATCGTCGACGCCGAACATCGCCTGGCAAGTGAGGGCATCACAGGCGATATCTACCTGTTCAAGAACAACACCGACAGCCACGGCAACTCCTATGGATGCCACGAGAACTACCTGATCTCTCGGATCGGCGACTTTTCCAAGATCACCGACGTACTGGTGCCCTTCCTGGTATCGCGGCAGTTGGTCTGCGGTGCCGGCAAGGTGCTGCACACGGCTCGCGGCGCGGAGTACAGCGTGAGCCAGCGCGCCGAGCACATCTGGGAGAGCGTCTCCTCGGCTACCACCCGCAGCCGGCCCATCATCAACACCCGCGACGAGCCGCATGCCGATCCGGAACGCTATCGGCGGCTGCATGTCATCGTCGGTGACTCGAACATGAGTGAGACCACCACGTTACTCAAGGTCGGCAGCGCTGAGCTGGTGTTGCGGCTGATCGAAGCCGGCGTTCCGATGCGGGACTTCACTTTGGAGAACCCGATCCGTGCGATCCGGGACATGAGCCGCGACCGATCGGGACAGGTGAAGGTTGCACTGTCGAATGGCCGGCGTATCTCGGCGCTCGAGCTGCAGACCGAGTACTACGAAAAGGTATCGGAGTTCGTTCGGCGGGAGAGCCTTGGCACCCGGATCGTCGATCGAGTGCTCGACCTGTGGGAGCGGACGATACGGGCGGTCGCGGAGGACAAGCTCGCGCTCATCGACACTGAGATCGACTGGGCGATCAAGCTGAGGCTGCTCGACCGTTACTCGATCAAGCACAAGCTCGGCTTTGCCGACCCGCGGATCGCACAGCTCGACCTGGCCTACCACGACATTCGGCGGTCCCGTGGCGTGTTCTCCTTGCTAGAGCAACATGGCCTCGCTGCCCGCGTCACGACCGACCCGGCGATCTTCCGCGCCAAGGCCGTGCCACCTCAAACCACCAGAGCCAAGCTGCGTGGTGACTTCATTCGTGCGGCGCAGGAGGGCCGGCACGACTACACGGTCGACTGGGTACACCTGAAGCTCAATGACCAGGCGCAGCGTACGGTGCTCTGCAAGGATCCCTTCGTCGCCACAGACGACCGGGTCGAGCGCTTGATCGCCTCAATGCGCGGCTAATGGTCCTCCGCGCACATGGGTTGAGCTCAGGATTGCGCCCCGCTGTCCTGGACGACCGAGCGAGCAGACGCGTTCTTCGTCTGCGAGAGAGGGAGGAAGGCAGCGGATTCCAAGGCGCAATCCTCTGCGAGCGGAAGCGAGCAAGTTTGACACTGTAACCTTCCACGGTGCCTTCTTCACGGGTAAAGGTTGCAGTCGCCGTTGGGCTGGCCTTGTCGCTGCTGCTTCTGTCTGGATGCGGCGAAGACGAGCCGGCCGCCGATGCAGCTTCTGCATCTCCAACGGCGGCGCCGACCTCGGCCAGTCCGTCACCGACGCCCACGCCGACACCAACACCAAAGCCTAAGCCGATCAAAGCGTCGAACAACTTCGACAAGGTCACGGTCACTGGCGACTATGGGGAACCACCCAAGGTCAAGGTCGACATGCCATGGGCGATCGACAAGACCCGAACCAAGGTGCTTGACGCCTCCAACGGCCAGGTGGTGTCAGAAGGCCAGACTGTCGAGGTCAATTATTACGGCGTGAACGGACGGACTGGCAAGAAGTTCGACGAATCGTTCAGTACTGGGCGGCCGGTTGCCTTCAGTTTGGCGCAGGTCGTTCCTGGATTCAGCAAGGGCTTGGACGGGCAGCGCAAGGGCAGCCGCGTGCTGATTGCCATGCCTGGGAAGGACGGTTACGACCCGATGGGGGGTAACCCGCAAGCCGGCATCGAGGTGGGCGACACTTTGATCTTCGTGGTCGATCTGGTCGGCGTCCAGCTCGCCGGCCCGGAGGGCAAAACGGTGCATCCCAAGGCCGGGCTACCTACCGTAACGGATAAGGGTGGTAGGCCCGAGATCACCATTCCGGAGTCCGCACCGCCCACGAGCCTTCAGGTGCAGCCGCTGATCAAGGGCGAAGGCAAGAAGATCGGCGCGAACGACACCATCACCTTCAACTATGTCTGGGTGCGGTGGAGTGACGGCAAGGTTCTGGAGGAGACCTACGCCGGTCAGCCGGCGAATTCTTCGCTGTCCGGGCTGCTTCCGGGCATGGTGAAGGGCCTCACCGGCCAGACGGTCGGCAGTCGAGTGCTGCTCGTAGTTCCGCCGGCGGACGGTTATCCGGATGGCAATGCGACGCCGTCGATCAAACCCGGCGAGACGCTGGTACTGGTGGTCGATCTGCTCTTTACTCAGAGTCAATAGAGGCTCTTGAGCGCCAGCCTGCGCTTGCTCAGGAATCAAGCAGCGTCGTTGCGTGGCGGCCCGCAGCGGCAGCGGCGAGAAAGTAAGCAGGATCCTCGTCAAGGCCACGGCCCATGCTGGAGAGCCGGATTGGCGACGCTGCGAGTACTGTTCTGAGGCCACTGAGCTCCACAGTGATCAGCCGGTGCCGCGACAGTTGCCGGACAGCGACATCGATGGTCTGAGCCAGCTCGGCCATTGCGGGCGAGCCATCGCCAGCCAGATCGGGTACCGCGATATCGGCTTGACACAGCGCAACCCGGCCGTACGCGGTCAGGCTGTGATGGGAAACCCCGCGGTGCCGCTCGCGAGAGTCGGCGCCAGAGATGCGCAGGGTTCCCACCGGGCGGCCGCCGAGGACGGCGGCAGCGTTGATCACTTCTCCGGCAACTACACCGGAGAATCCCCAGCGGGTGCCGGTGCCGAGGTTTCCGGGGCCCTGGGTCACCACGACTAGTTCGGCGTCGAGGGCAAGGCGGGCCGCAAGCAGGCCGGAGTGCAAAGTCACCGCCTCCAAGTCGCCACCAAAGGCTTGACCGACAGTGACTGTTCCCGCCAGCAACCCGCTGGCGCGGAGCTCGGCCACCGAACGGGAGAACGCGAGCGGTAACGCGCCTTGGTCGCTCATGACGTAAACGACGCGGGTGCTAGGACGGTCGTCTGCGATGGCGAGCAGGATTGGCGCGAGGGCTGAGTGCAGGTCGGCGACGATGACCGGCATTGCATCGACCGAATCGGCGTCGGCGAGGAGTCGATGATGCACAGAACCCTGCTCATCGGCCCCCGCCACCATGGCCTGCAGCGGCAGATAGCGCGCCTTCACCAGGTGCCCGCTCGGCTGTGGCGGCTGGGCGGTCACCTGACCCCCAGAGTCCAGGACAGCGATGACTAAGGCATAGCCGCCCGTGCCTAAGCCTCGTTCGAGGGCTGCGACATTCAACAGGACCCGATCACCGACGGCAGGCGTAGCCATCAGGTCGGTGTAGACGAGAGCGGGAACCTCGGTCTCATGGGTGGCATCACGGCGCGCCACGGTGAGCTCTACTGCGCCCTTCCACTGAGCGCGCAGGGCGGTGACCGTTCCGTCAGCCCAAATGATCACGTGCCCGACCTTAGACCCTGGTAGCAGCTCTACCGCGGTGCATCTGCGGGTCGAGCCCAGACGCTGAAAACTTCACTCCAGCGTTACACGTCGGTGTGGGTTCACGGGGAATCTCGACGCAGCCGCTTCGCTCCGGTGAACTTTTCAGCGATCACCACCCACGGCCTGCGCGGCAAGCGGCCAGGATCGAAGCGTTCCAGAATGGCATCGAGCGTCACGCGCTCGCCAGCCGCTGCGAGGTCCGGTGACCTCGCGATCGGCCAGCTTCACCAGCGCATCCTGGTACGCGGCCAGCCTCTGGGACTGCACGACTGGCTCGTCGTCGA
>JBKPBV010000104.1:0-7448 GCA_046727055.1 Actinomycetota bacterium
ATCGCCACTGAGTGTCGTTGGCACCAATGGCCGGGGAATGGTGGGGAACGGCTGTGTTGGCCAGCTTTTCTCGCCCGGCACATTCGATTAGGGCACCGGGCGTTCTTCCACCGGGAAAATCGGCTCGCCGGTTTCGCGGTGCAGCAGATAAAGAAAACCCATCTTGGTGGGCTGGGCGAGGGCAGGAATGTCCCGCCCATCCTTCCGAATGGTGATCAGGCTGGGCTGTGCGGGCAAATCATAATCCCAGATATTGTGATGCACGATCTGAAAATGCACACCAGCTCACCGGTGGATCCGCCTAACGCAACGACAGAGTCGGCGTAGGAATTGCTGCCCTGCCGCTGGCCGCCGTAGTAGTCGGGGCTGGGACTGCTGGTGGGTACGAAAACCAGGTCGCGGGCGACATCGACCGACAGCTGCGCCCAGACGTTGGCCGCGCCGGTGCGTTGGGCGCTTCCTGACGCCCAAGTTTGGAAGGCTGGGTCTGCCGGGTCACGCGGGATCGGGTCCCACACCCAGCGCAGCCCTCCGGTGCGGGCGTCGTAGGCGCGCACAATGCCGCGCTCCAACGTAGCGGCCCGGTTGTCGCCAACGGCGGACCCGACAACGACGAGGCCGCCGACAACAACCGGCGGCGATGTGACCCCGTACTCTCGTGTGTCTACCTGATATTCACCGAGATCGACTCCGCGCGACAGATCGACCTGACCGGCCCGCCCAAAATCAGCGCACGGTGTTCCACGCGCCGCGTCCAGCGCAATGAGCCGAGCATCCACCGTGGCCACGAAAATCCGGCGTTCACAAACCTGACCCTTGACACCGTCGACAGCCTGCCAATACGTCACTCCACGGTTCGCGAACTCGCCTCGCTCGACCGCCGGATCAACTCCCGGATCGTATTTCCAGATCTCGGCACCGGTCTCTGGGCTCAGCGCGATCACCCGACCGTAGACCGTGGCAAGATAAAGGACTCCGTCGACCAAAATGGGCGTGGCCTGGAATGTGGTCTCCGGCCGGCCATCTGAACCATCAGAAAAATCACCAGTGTGATATTCCCACGCAATCTCCAGGTAGCCGGCATTGTCGCGGTTGATCTGATCCAACGGCGCATGCCTGGTCCCTTCCTGATCACGGCCGTAATAGGACCAATCGGCGATTCCACCGCTAGCGAGGTCGATACGGCTCGTTCGAATGAAATAGCCACTTGCGATCAGGCCGAACATCACCAACACACTCATGCCGAGAAGCAGATACCGATAGCGAAACAGTCGCCCTCTCATGACATTGCGCTCCGATGAATGAGTCCCCACAATTCCACTGAAATCGCAGACCACAGTCGATGGCGCTCAAAGGAAACCGAATACTTGCACGATTTGCTCCATGGAAAATATAACCCTCGCGCTCGCTGTCGCCTAGACGGAGGAAACACCAGCTCACCGCTCCACTCGACAGGCAGCCCAAGCGTCTCAGACCTCCACTAAGTTCAGGCGCTGATGGGTGGATCGGACTTCTGTGGAGTCATCGAGAAAAACACGCCTTTGTGCGCACACGAGATCGGGCCGGGCTTGGCCATCCGCCGCCCCGACGATGCTGGCGACCGATGCCGAGTGGTGGGGGTCGCTGTGGGGGGGTCGGGTGATGAGCTCGTCGGCGAGATTGAAGCCAGCGAGCGAGTGCACCGCTGAGACTTCGAGGGCGTTCGGGTACCTCGAGATCAAGTGGTGGTGCCTGTCCGCCGGGCCAGCTCGCCTATACGCATGTGTGGCATCCCTCGAGTTCCTTGATATTCCGGCGTACTGGAAGGGTCAAGCGTGATGGCCATGAGGCAACCAACCCCGGACGACCCTCGCACAACGTGGACCGTTCAGCCCGGGTTATGCGCCGCCCACCGGGAGGTCATCGACCTGATCGCGCACGGCCGCCCAGCGCCACCCGATGTCTTGGCGGGCGGCCACCGGGAGGAGCATCGGAGAGGTGATCGCGACCATCGAGGAGTTCCGCAGGGTGTCGAAGTGGAGAACGGCGCCATCGTCGGGGCTGCGCTGACGCTTCGCCCGACACAACACCGGTTCCGGGTCGCGGCCGCGACCTGTGGACGTGGTCCGGTTCGACGCCGTGTTCTTGCCGATCGTGCTCGGCGAGCGAGCCGAGGTGGCCACGACCTGCCCGGCCACGGGCACCGCCATCCGCCTAACCGTTGGGGCCGACGCACCGTGTCCCAAGTCAACCTCGCCACCTACCACGACCAGTAACGGAAGCGGGCACGACCGAGGTGCAGGCCTCGGCACCCGCCATTGGCCTCAGCGTTCCGGATCGAGGAGGGCTGCCCGACGCGACGCCGACGCGCCCGACAAGGAGCGCTCGCAAGAGGAGCCTTCGGCGAAGATCCTCGCCCCAACTAGCGCAGTCCGCTGGTGCCGCGGTCGGTAATGCACTCAGGTGAAGGCCTGTGCGGCGGCGGCGACGACCTCATCGTGTGGCACGTCGCGGAGGTGCTGAGCGATGTTCCAGCGATGCCCGAACGGGTCCTCCAGCTGGCCGTGCCGATCACCCCAGAACATGTCCGCCAGCGGTTGACGAATCGCCGCCCCCGCCGCCACCGCCTGCGCGAACACCGCCTCGGCGTCAGCGACCTCGAGGGCCAACACCACGGGCGTGCCGCCAATCGAGGGCGGGGCGAGCACCCCCATCTCGGGGAACTCATCGGCGATGTGCAGCAGGCCGTCGGCAATCCGCAACTGCACCGACATCAGCCGTCCATCAGGAACCGGGATCCGGCTCACCTCCTCGGCGCCAAAGGCGTCGCGGTAGAAAGCCGCAGCGCGCTCGGCGCCCCGAACGACGATATGGGGAGTGATCGACATGAACCGAGAGTAAGGGACGCCCGCGTCCGGAGTTCTTGAACGTTGTTGCCGACAGCTGCCCGGCTTCCGCTGAATCTCTCTAAAACCGCCGTCAAATCCGACGCCGAGCACTTCAAGAGGGTCGGCTTCTGGTGGTACGCCTTCGTTGTCGGCGCGCTCCTCGCAGTGGCGAGATCGAGATCGATCGCGTGGTGTCGCTGCACAACGCCTGGGAGCGGGCGCGCGCGGCTGGGCGCGAAGAAGCGCCGCGAGTTCGCCAACGACTTCATCAATCTTGAGGCGATCGACTCCGGCAGCAACGCGACGAAGGCCGCGGTCTCTCTCCTTGACCCGTATTGATTGTCCGTTGTTGCACGTGCGATCCACGTCGGCGGCGATTCTGACGGGTCTACGATCATCCGGGTGCGGGTGACTGCCAAGCGACTCCTGGGCACTGTCCTGTGATTTTGGTGGCCGCTGCGACGCTTGGCGCCTGTCAGCCTGGTCCTCGACGCGGCGCTGCTACGCCCCAACCTGCCACCTCGGTTTCGGGGTCACCGCCCTCCTCGCCGACGGTGCCGGTTGATCGCATCGGCTGGAGCGTCAACCTTGAGGGGTACTCGGCGGAGGTCGCTCCAGGATTCGCGGCTGGAGTCGTTTTCCTTGTGACACATCACGGCAAGTTGGCGGCGCTGGATGCGCGCTCCGGAGTTGTGCTGGCAAGGCGATCTTGGTGAGGTAAGCAGTGCTATCGCGGTGGCGGGCGGGCGTGTGCATGTCCTTACCGAGGACGCGACTGCCCATTCCCTCTGCCGGCTGCGCACCTTCGGTGCTGCGGGTGGAGCCAGCCAATGGTCGTGGTCGACCCGTCGGTGCCAGTCTCATGCCGGCACGGTCGCTCGCGGAGTCATCTATTTAACAGTCAGTGGGGTCGACGCCGGCACCGGCGATACGGCTGAGCGTGACTTCTCCCGCATCGTGGCGCTGGACTCGGACACCGGCCGACAGCGCTGGAGTCGTCGGTTGGATACCGCCGCGCCGCTGTCGCCGCCGGTGGTGACTGATGGCATCGTCTACTTCAGTTCGAGCCATTACGGGCTTGTTGCTCTCGACGCAGAGTCGGGTGAGGACCGCTGGCGAGTGAACCGTGAGGGAGGGACCGTGTCGCGTCCGGTGGTTGATCAAGGGCTCGTCCACGTGGTCCGGGCGTGGGGTTATGGGGAGTCGGCGGTGTACGCCTTTGACGCGGGGACTGGCCGGCGGCGCTGGGTATTCAAGGCCCGCGGCCTCACGGCGTTCGCAGCGTATGGCGCCAACACTCTTGTCGTGGTTGACCAGGACGGCCGGGTGCGCGGGCTGAACAACCAGACTGGTCAGCCGCGCTGGGTCCGTGAGTTCGGTAACCCAGACCCTGCTGGTCCGCCTGCCCATGCGGTCTCGGATGGAACCATGGCGTATGTCCTGCTGGCGGGCGGGCTGCACGCCCTGGACGCAGGCACCGGACGGGTTCGGTGGACCGACCCGACCCCGCCGCCAGGCACGCCCTTGGCGGCCCACGACGCAGTTGTGTATCTGGCCGCTGGCGACGGTCTAATCTCGGCCACCAGCGGCTAGGCGAACGACACCGTTTCGCTCCGGCACTCGGTGGTCGGGCACGCGTCGGCGGCCCTGACGATGGACCTCTACGGACAGCTCATCGACCAGAACCTATGGACTGCCCAGCGGCCTCGGGGGACATCTCGGGGGACATCTGCGGACCATCGTGACGCTGGGAACGACGGGCGTGACGGCGAAGAGGGCGCTGACAAGGGTGAATCGATGGAGCCGCCGAAGCGTGCCGGCAAACCGTAGCGGCGGACGGTCGCTGACAACGCACCTCAGGCCCGAGCCGCAGCTCGACCGGCGCATCCGTGCCCGCATCGGACAGCTCGAAAATGGAGATGCCGAGCTACCCAAGGGTGACGATCAGCAAGGTGAGCCAAGCAAACCCATCAACCGCTACTGGTATGCATTTCGACGCCGGACGTGGCGTCGGGACGTACCACATGGGCGCTGGCAAATTCGGCCCAGACGTAGCCCACTTTCTCTGACAGGATCTGCTCTTGGGGCACTGGATAACCGTGGAGCTAACACGCGATGACCATGACGAGCGAGATCGGGACGGGCTTTCAGGAGCTTGCAGCCCCACGCGACCTGGAGCACGTCTTGGCCGCCGTGTGGACCAGGGTGATGCCCGAGGGGCCGGTTCCGGCGGTTGAGATTTGGCCGGATGCCGGAGCCGACATCATCTGGTACCAGGGTAGCGAAGCTCTTGTTGCCGGTCCTGACATGGAACCGGTGCCGGCGGAGTTGGAACCCGGGGCCGTCCTGGTCGGGGCCCGATTCATGCCCGGCGCCGCGGGACCCGTGCTACGGACGAGGATGTCTGAACTAGTCAACCAGAGGCTCTCCTTGTCCGAGGTGAGGCCGGAGCTCTCGAGGGCGCTCGACAACGGATCATCACCTGGCGCAGCAATGAGACATTTGCTCGAAGGGGTCAGGAAGTGGGTTCGCGCCGATCCTCCCGATGCCGCTCTGTCTCTCGCCGCGAGATGTCTTGCTGATCCCTTTCGATCTGTCGACAGCGTGGTTAAGGAGTTATCCATCGGGGCGCGACAGCTCAGGCGTCGCTTCCACGACAGTGTGGGCTACGGCCCGAAGTCCCTTCAGCGTGTGCGGCGCTTCCAACGCTTGGTGGCTGCCCTTCGGGCGCGTCCAGGCGTCGATCTCGCCATCTTGGCGATCGAAACAGGCTACTCGGATCAAGCTCACATGACGCGCGACGTCAGGCGTCTGTCGGGCAGGACTCCTGTCCAGCTGCGCATCGCAGTGTCCGAATAGTTCAAGACCGCCCGCAGTCCGGCCGGTGACTATTGATGCGGGAGAGTTCTTGGGCCTTCGGTCACGACACAAGCCGGCATTCAACGACGCTACCTGAGGAGGGTCGGATGAAGCCACGGATAGATGTTTTGACGCTGGCGGTAGAGAGCATCGAAGAAAGCCTTGAGTTCTGCGGCCGAATCGGTTTCGCA
This sequence comes from Actinomycetota bacterium, assembly GCA_046727055.1. GTDB lineage: Bacteria > Actinomycetota > Actinomycetes > Propionibacteriales > Propionibacteriaceae > Microlunatus. Next base: position 5,918 of record JBKPBV010000104.1, read on the forward strand.
TCGCCCGGCATCATCGGCACCGAATTCGTCGGCGACGAAGCCACTCCAGGTGGCGCGGTGGCGATGTTCGAGCTCGACCGGAGACTGAGGCGTCATGAAGCGCGGGTGAGGCCGGCAGCCTTACACAGCGCGTTGAAGCCATCCTCGGTCCCGCGCCACTTGGCCCGGACGGGCTCAAGTCCGACCCGGCGAACCACGCTGCGCAAGACAGCGACCACGATGATCGCGTCGTCGGCGTAGCCGAGCACGGGAACGAAATCCGGGATCAGGTCGAACGGAACCGCGAGATAGGACATCAGCAGCCCGAGCCTGATCCGCACTCCACGGGGCTGGGCGCGGTCAGTGGCAAGGTCTTTCAGCAGCCGGATCAGGTCCGGCAGGATCCGCACCGCTTCGCGCAGCACGTTGCCCTTCGGGCGGACCAGCAGCAACGCGACCACGAGGGCAAGCCAGGAGACCACGACGGCGACACCGATGCCAATCAGCACGTCTTTCCACATGTCGGCTCCCTGCTGGTTCAGTCGACGCCCCGCAGTTGCGGGGTGTCGGTGGGGGTATCGGCCTCTGTTTCGGCGGCCAGTGCGGCTGCCTCGAACGCGGTGAACGCGTCGCGGCATGCCTGGACCGCGTCCCGGGCGGCCTGGCCGCCGGCGGCGTGAAAGTAGTCGCGGGCGCTGATCGAGGTCAGCCATTTTTCAAACCGTTCCAGGTCGGCCTCGGATTCTTCGACTTCGGCGTAGGTGGCCCGGCCGCGCGCGGTCTCCTGCGCAATCTCGGCCAGGAACCCCGGTGTGCGTTCGACGACCTCGCCGTACTCGACGTCGCGGTCGGCGCGCTGCTCGGCGATCACGACGTCCTGCTCGGCTTGCTCGGTGAACCTGGTGTGCAGGATCCGGGCCCTGCCGCCGCTGTCGCGGACCCGCGCGGCGAGCCGCTGCACCGCCTGCGGCACCGTCCCGGTCTCGGGCAGCAGGCAGACCGAGCTTTGCAGGTAGACCGCGCCTAATTTCCGTAGCTGCCGCCAGACATGGACGCGCAGTGACGCGTCGGCGCCGGTCGTGATCGAAACCAGCAGCCACCGCGGCGGCTCTGCACCCTCATGTATCATGTTACGAGCATAACATCTGACTGCTACGATCGTTATACCTCGTCTCGGGGTGATGCTGGACCAGGTGCGGCCTTTCGATCTCAGGACCTATCCGCCGGCAGATATCGACCCATACGTGACGTATCAATGACTCCCGGCTGGGGCCCTTTCAGGCCGGCCGGGTTCCGCTCCTTTGACCAGGGGCGGAACGAGTGGCCCCTGGGGTGGTACCGGTCATGCACCGCTCCATGGCTACTCGTGCTCCACGGTAAACTGAAATGACCCGACGCATCACCGCCGCTGAGGCAGGAGAAGTTATCAGCCGAAGACGGTCGGACCGGCTTTCGTCGGCGTGATCCGGATCAGGCAGCGGCCTTGGTTGATCATGGCGGCCCGGTAGTCGTCCCAGTCCGGATGCTCCCCCGAGATGGAGCGGTAGTACTC
>JBKPBV010000105.1:0-13118 GCA_046727055.1 Actinomycetota bacterium
GGTCATCGGCCGGTCCGGCCGCACCGCTACTGCGTTGCGCACCGTGATCGGAGCGCTCGCGGGAAGCCAGGACCTGCGGATCGACTTCGTCGATGTCGACAAGGCCGCTCGACGCGGCGCGGGTGGCCGCCGCCGCTGAGCGAAGGGACGCGCCGTGCCAACGGAGCGCAGCGAGCAACTGGACACCGTCGTGGTTGGTGTCATTGGACGACCGCACGGCGTACGCGGTGAGGTTGCGATCGAACTTAGGACCGATGAGCCAGAGCGCCGTTTCGCCCCCGGTCAGTCGCTCCGCGAAGAGGAGGGCACCCGCGTGTTCACGGTGAGTTCAGTTCGTGATCAGTCCGGCCGGCTCCTGGTCAGGTTCGCGGACCTCGACGGCCGGGCTGCGGCCGAGGCTGTGCAGGGCACGGTCCTGATTGCCACGGTCGAGCCTGACGAGCGGCCGGTCGAACCGGACGCGTTCTATGACCGGCAGTTGATCGGCCTGCGAGTCACCACCACGGTTGGTGTCGAAGTCGGTGCAGTCAGGTCGGTTCTGCACCTGCCAGCGCAAGATGTCTTGGAGGTCGAGACGGCTGCCGGCCCCAGGCTGGTGCCGTTCGTTGTTGCACTCGTGCCTGAGGTTGATCTTGAGGCTGGTTGCCTCACTGTCGTCGATATCGCTGGGTTGCTCGATGACCGGGATGAGGCCGATGAAGATTGACGTCGTCTCGATCTTCGTCGAGTATTTCCAGCCGCTGCGCCTCTCACTTGTTGGCAGGGCGATCGAGAACGGGATCGTCGATCTTCGAGTTCATGATCTTCGCAGCTGGACTTCCGATCGGCACCGGACCGTCGACGACACGCCGTACGGGGGAGGCGCGGGCATGGTGATGCGTCCGGAGCCGTGGGGATTGGCTCTGGACGCACTGACCGCTGGGCAGCCCGACCCGCGACTACTGGTTCTCTCCCCGTCTGGACGGACCTTCAACCAGGCCCTAGCCCGGGACCTGGCCACGGAGCGACATTTGATCTTGGCCTGCGGCCGCTACGAGGGGATCGACGCACGCGTCATGGCAGATGCGGCGCGGCGCATGAGAGTCGACGAGCTAAGCATCGGCGACTACGTTCTGAATGGCGGAGAGGTCGCGGCCCTGGTCGTGATCGAAGCCGTGGTTCGCCTCTTACCAGGAGTGATCGGCAATCCGGAGTCTTTGATCGAGGAGTCGCACGGTGCCGAGAATGAAGGCCTACTCGAGGGGCCGGTTTACACCAAACCGGCTAGCTGGCGTGGGCTGGACGTTCCGGACGTGCTCTTGAGCGGGCATCACGAGAAGGTCGCCTCATGGCGTCGCGAACAAGCGCTGGCGAGGACGCGACAGCGACGACCAGACCTACTGCCGAAGTCCGAGCCGAAGGGGAGGCCGGATGGCTGAGGAAAGTGCGTGTTAGACGTTTGGCACTCGCCACCCGCTTGCGAAACCGGTCACTCGCAACCTCAAAATGTGCCGAGATATGGGTTGGAGGTGACCGGTTTCGTCACATGCGGATCGCGCGCCGCCGTGCCGAGGAGGAGTGGGCCGACACGCTCTTGGTCGGCGAGTGACGACGAAGTAGGTGGCTCCCTAGCGCGATCCACCAGCGAGCGGCGGCGACCCATCAAACACAGCACGAGCAGCAAGCCCAAACAAAAACGTAACCAAAAACACCAGTGACCACGGTGGCCTTAGTCGCTGTCAGGGCCGCCGGAGTTCTAGTGTGGCTGCGTGGCGACAATCTCATTGACCCCCGCTCAGCAGGCGACCCGGTCAACTGTTGCACTCAAGGCACTGATGGCCGTTACCGGCCTGATCTTGATCAGTTACTTGCTGGCCCACATGTATGGCAACTTCAAGGTCTTCGCTGGGCCAAAGGCATTCAACGAATACGCCCTTCACTTGCGAACCCTTGGTGAGCCGATCCTCCCTTACAGCGGCGCGCTCTGGGTCATCCGTGTTGTTCTCATCGCCAGCGTTCTGGCCCACATGTACGCCGCATTCAACTTGTGGTCGCGGGCGCATAAGGCGCGAGGCGGTACCAGGCGGTACTACAGCAACAGGTCACGAAGGGGGGTGCAACGGACCTATTCCTCGTTCACGCTGCGCTGGGGAGGTGTTGTGATCTTGCTTTTTGTGATCTACCACCTGCTGCACTTGACTTGGAACACGATCCACCCCGGCGGCGCCGCCGCCGAACCTTACGACCGTGTAGTGAACGGTTTCCAGATCTGGTCGGTGGTCCTGGCCTATACGATCGCGATGATCGCGGTGGGCCTCCATGTCCGGCACGGCCTGTGGAGCGCCTTGACAACACTCGGCGCCAATACGTCCAGCCTCGCGCGACAACGCCTGAACTTCCTTGCGTACGCGTTGGCCGGAGTGATCACGGTTGGCTTCCTGCTCCCCCCCTTCGCCATCCTGTTCGGGTTCGTGAGCTGATGGGCGAGTGCACTCGGAACATCATGAGGTCCACGTGACCAACTCCGAGGTGCTCGACTCGCTCGATGCCAACTCGTTCTACCTAGCGGGCGACGACATCTCTGATACCAAAGCGCCGAAAGTCCCGATCGATAGGCGCTGGGAGGAGCACCGCTTCCGCGCCAGACTCGTCAGTCCCGCCAACCGCCGCAAGCTCAGTGTGATCATTGTTGGCACCGGACTGGCCGGCTCCTCCGCGGCTGCAACTCTTGGCGAGGCAGGGTACAACGTGACCTGTTTCTGCTACCAGGACTCACCGCGACGGGCACATTCCATCGCCGCGCAGGGCGGCATCAACGCCGCCAAGAACTACCGCAACGACGGGGATTCGGTCTATCGGCTCTTCTACGACACGGTCAAGGGCGGAGACTTCCGGGCTCGGGAATCCAATGTCTACCGGCTGGCCGAGGTGAGCGTCGAGATTATCGACCAGTGCGTCGCCCAGGGAGTGCCATTTGCCCGCGAATACGGCGGCCTCCTCGACAACCGGTCATTTGGGGGCGTACAAGTATCCCGAACCTTCTACGCTCGCGGCCAGACGGGGCAGCAGCTGCTGATTGGCGCGTACCAGGCATTGGAACGCCAGATCGCCGCCGGCACAGTCGAGATGCACACCCGCCACGAGATGCTCGAGCTGATCGTGGTCGACGGCAAGGCCCGCGGCGTAGTCATCCGCGACATGGTGACAGGGAGCATTGAGCCTTACTTCGCCGACGCAGTCGTGCTCGCCACGGGCGGCTATTCCAACGTCTTCTTCCTGTCCACCAATGCCAAAGGGTGCAACGTCACGGCCACCTGGCGGGCCTACCGTAAAGGTGCGTACTTCGCCAATCCCTGCTTTACCCAGATCCACCCGACATGCATTCCGGTAAGCGGCGATTACCAGTCCAAGCTGACGTTGATGAGCGAGTCATTGCGCAACGACGGCCGGATCTGGATCCCCAAGAGCGGCGAGGACAAGCGCGACCCTCGGGAGATCCCCGAGGAGGAGCGTGACTACTACCTGGAGCGCCTCTACCCCGCCTTCGGCAACCTGGTGCCACGTGACATCGCCTCCCGTGCTGCCAAGAACGTCTGCGACGAAGGCCGCGGCGTCGGGCCCGGCGGGCTCGGGGTCTACCTGGACTTCGCTGACGCGATAACGCGGCTCGGCCGCCAGACCGTCGAAGCCAAGTACGGCAACCTCTTCCACATGTACGCCCAGATCACAGGCGAGGACCCGTACCGAACGCCAATGCGGATCTACCCGGCCGTGCACTACACGATGGGCGGGCTGTGGGTCGACTACGACCTGGAGTCCACCATTCCAGGGCTCTATGTCACCGGTGAAGCCAACTTCTCCGACCATGGTGCGAACCGGCTGGGCGCCAGTGCGTTGATGCAAGGGCTGGCCGACGGCTACTTCGTGCTCCCGAACACGATTAACGACTACCTCGCGGACGGACCGTTTCCGAAGGTTGACGGGTCCCATCCAGCCGTAATTGAGGCAATCGAGGCGGTGCGTGTACGGATCGACAAGCTGTTGTCGGTGAACGGCAGCCGGACCGTGGATTCCTTCCACAAGGAGCTCGGGCGTCTTATGTGGGACTACTGCGGGATGGAGCGGAGCGAGGAGGGCCTGCGCAAGGCCATTACTCGGATTCGAGAGCTGAAGAAGGAGTTCTGGTCCGACCTCAAGGTGCTGGGCATCAACGAGGAGCTCAACCAAGCGCTCGAGCGGGCCGGTCGGGTTGCAGACTTCTTCGAGCTCGGTGAGTTGATGTGTATCGATGCGCTGGTCAGACGTGAGTCCTGTGGAGGCCACTTCCGCGTCGAGAGCCAAACCGCAGACGGCGAGGCGTTGCGGGATGACGACGAATTCGCCTACGTGTCGGCCTGGGAATTCGGCGGCGAGGATAGGCGGCCGATCCTGCACAAGGAGCGCCTGGTTTATGAGTACGTCGAGATGAAGCAACGGTCCTACAAATGAGCAAGGCGATAGCTGCCGAGCGTCGGGTAGCGAAGCGCCGGCTGTGTCTGGACGAGCGAGCGAGCAGACACGCTTTTCGTCTGCGAGTGAGTGAGGAACACACAGTCTTTGGGCGCGTAGCGGGCGCGAGCCAGCAGGACGGAAAGACTCCGTGAACGTGACGCTTCGTGTCTGGCGCCAGGCGCACCCACGCGCTAGAGGCAAGATGGCTGTCTACAGGGTCAGCGACATCTCCGAGCACATGTCATTCCTGGAGATGCTGGATGTGCTGAACGAACGGCTGACGCTCCAGGGCGACGATCCCATCGCCTTCGACAGCGACTGCCGTGAAGGCATCTGCGGCATGTGCGGTCTGGTGATCAATGGTGTCGCGCACGGCCCGGCGCAAACCACGACATGCCAGCTGCACATGCGTTCGTTCTCTGACGGCGACGTCATCGATGTCGAGCCATGGCGAGCCGATCCATTCCCGGTTATCAAGGACCTGGTGGTGGATCGCAGCGCGTTCGATCGGATCATCCAGGCCGGCGGATACATCTCGGCGCCGACCGGCACCGCTCCGGATGCGCACGCCAACCCAGTACCCAAACGTGATGCCGACCGTGCGTTCGACGCTGCGACGTGCATCGGCTGCGGTGCTTGCGTCGCTGCCTGCCCCAACGGCTCGGCGATGCTGTTCACCGCCGCCAAGATCACCCATCTCGGCCTGCTGCCGCAAGGCCAGCCCGAGCGCTACTCCCGGGTGGTGGGCATGGTGGCCCAGCACGATGCGGAAGGGTTCGGTGGCTGCACGAATATCGGTGAGTGCACCGCTGTCTGTCCAAAAGCGATTCCACTGGAGACGATCTCCCGGCTCAACCGGGACCTGATCAGTGCTCTCTCCCACGGCGGCTCCCACTGGCCCAAGGCGGCACCTCGAAGGGAGGAGGTCGAGGAAGAGGACTGAACTGGGCCAACAACGCGTCTTTGCGTCTCAGAATCAGGGCTTTATCCCGTCGCTGTCCGCAAGTGGATGGACGGTTCCGCCTTCGGTGCGCACAACCGTCGCAAGGGCCGGGTCGGAGGTCGCAAGTCGTGACTGCTCGCTCAGTGCGGTGGCTCCTGGGTCCGGGACCGGCGTGTGCTCTTCGCAGCGCGGTAACGGCGTCTGGAGGAATGGGTCGTACGATCGCGTAATCTCCCCGGTCGACCACCAAACTGCGGCGGCTCTGATGTCGTAACTCGGCGGGCAAGGAGACTTGCCCATTGCGGGTCGCCTTCGCCTTGGTAGATTCCGCCGACTTACACTACGTCGAGGCGAGGCCGTTGTCTGGCGACACCCAGTCATCATGTGAACGCTCGAGGCACCTTGGCTACCGACTGGCGGTGCGCGATCAAACAGTCAAAACGATCAGCAGCGCGGCGAGCGAGCCGACCAGCGCGCCACCGTAACAGAGCACGGCGATCGGCCTGTCAAGCCGCCTGAGCTGGAGTCCGTCGTCCAGGGTGAAGCGGAAGCGGTGTGCCCAGTGAAACAGCATCAAGACGACCAGGCCGAGAAAGACCAGGCGGGTGAGCCAATGGGTGACTACGGCGTGCAGATGGTCGTAGTCAGGCTGGACCCAGCCCAGCGGAATGGCCAGCCCGAAGAGCACGATCAGGATGGGCAGGAACACCGACGCGACTACCCCGCCCCCGCTGAACAGTAACCAGACGATCGGTTCGATGTGCCGCTTGGTCATCGGAGCACCAACCAGGCGATGAATGCTGACACGACGAGGAGTCCCACGTACTGTGATGCGATCACCACGCCGGCCGGCAGGCGCCCACCGACGCGAATGACCGTCGCCGCTGGTACCCACTGGCCAGCGACGCGAACCTCCTTCATCGCCCGCACCAGCCGACCACCTGGCCCCCGAACCACCATGGCTTGGGGAGTCAGCGCGAACCACGTCACCGTATGCAGCAGCGAAAAGGCAAGTGCCACGACGTTGATCACCACTATGACGGGTGACGCGGCCCAGTCCAGGAACTTCTGATACGACTCCTCGCCACGTCCGATGGCAAAGACCATCATCATCAGAAACACGGCGAACCACGCCACGAAAACGCTGCTGAGCTCACGCATCACGAAGAGGACATAGGTCCGCTTTTTCAGCCACCACAACCTGGACACAGGCCGGCGGTAGGTGACAGGCGCACTCATCGCGCACCCCGGGGGAGCAGAAACGCCCTCAGGTTCTCGGTCGCGGCCTTCAGCTTGTACCGCTGGATCGCACCTGCCGGGTCAACGTGCTTGGGACATACCCGAGTGCACTCACCGACGAATGTGCACCCCCACACGCCTTCCTTCTCAATGAGCACGTCGAGGCGTTCTCGCTGTCCGCGGTCTCGGGTGTCCAGGTCGTACCGTTCGGCGAGGGCGATTGCTGCCGGGCCGATGAAGTCTGGCTCGAGGCCGTAGATCGGACAAGCGGCGTAGCACAGCATGCAATTGATGCAGTTGCTGAATTGCTGGTACTCCTCCAGCTCCTCTGGAGTCTGGAGGTATTCGCCGTCGATGACAGTCACGTCGTCTCGGATGATCCAGGGCTTGACCCGTGGGAGCTTCTCCATGAAGTCCTCGATGTCAACGACCAGGTCGCGAACGATGGGGAAGTTGGCCAGCGGCTCCACCCGGATCGGCCCAGGTGCGTAGTCGGTGAGGAAGGTGGCACATGTCAGCTGTGGCTCACCCTCGATGTTCATGCCGCAGCTGCCGCAGATGCCCATCCGGCACGACCAGCGATACGAAAGGCTTCCGTCGACGTGGTCCTTGATGTAATTCAACCCGTCGAGGATCGCCCAGTCCCTTCTCAGCGGCACCTCGTACGCGGCGACCGTGGGCGCGGGATCGCCGGGCGAGTACCGCGTTACGTGCATCTGGATGCTGTCGGCCATGTCTGGCTACCTCCCGTACACCCGCTCGCCGGGTGGCCATCGTGTGATCGTCACCGGCAACCGCTCGATCCTCGGTGTTCCATCGGACTCGCGGTAGACCAGCGCGTGATCAAGGAAACGCGAGTCGTCGCGTGCGGTGAAGTCAGTCCGCTGATGTGCGCCGCGCGACTCTTCGCGTTGCAACGCGGAGTGCAGCATGCACTCGGCAATGTCGAGCATGTTCGTTAACTCCAGAGCGGTGACAAGCTCGGTATTGAATGCACGGGTCTCGTCAACGAGCGCGACGCGCTGCACTCGCTGCTGCAGCTCAGCTAGCTGGTCGACGCCCTTGGCTAGCGAGTCGCCGGAGCGGAAGATCCCTGCACTGTCCTCCATGGTTGACTGCATCGCTTCGCGGATGTCAGCCACTCGCTCGGTTCCCTCTTGGGGCGATACCAGCTGATTCAGCTGCCTTATCTCGTCCTCGGCCTGGCGCATTACGACCGCGGGCGGGCCAGTGGCGCCGGAGGCGTATTCTGCCGCTGCTCTGCCTGCGCGGGCGCCGAAGACCAGACACTCCGGCAGCGAGTTGGACCCAAGCCGGTTTGCGCCGTTGATGCTCACGCAGGCGGTCTCCCCGGCCGCAAAGAGCCCCTCGATGGGCGTCGCACCATTGATGTCGGTGTGCACGCCGCCCATCATGTAGTGCACGACCGGACGGACGGGGATCAGATCCTTGACGGGGTCGATGCGCTCATACTTCAAACACAGCTCACGCACCATGGGAAGCTTGGTGTCGATCAACTTCGCGCCCAGGTGGCGCAGGTCGAGGTGGACGATAGGGCCGTACGGCGACTCGATCGTTCGGCCCTTCTCGACTTCGTGCACGAAGGCCTGCGACACTCGATCCCGCGGTCCGAGCTCCATGCTGCGCAGTACCGGCGTGGGCTCGGGCTTGCCCAGGTCGTAGTCCTGGAGATAGCGGTAGCCGTCCTTGTTGAGCATCCAGCCGCCCTCGGCTCGCGACGCCTCGGTGATGAGGATCCCCGTGAAGGGCAGTCCTGTGGGGTGGTATTGGACGAACTCCATGTCCTTGAGCGGTGCACCTGCCCGGTAAGCCAACGCCATGCCGTCACCGGTGCAGATCGCGGCGTTGGTGGTGTATGGGAAGACCTTGCCGGAGCCGCCATTGCACAGTACGACCGACTTTGCGGTGATGACCTCGATCCGACCGGTCATCATATCGATCGCCACGACTCCGTACACACGTCCGTCGTCGACAAGAAGCCGCGTGACAAACCATTCGTCGTACCGCTTGAGGTCTCCATACTTCAGCGATGTTTGGAACAGCGTGTGCAGCATGTGGAAGCCGGTCTTGTCCGCCGCGAACCAGGTGCGCATGTTCTTCATGCCGCCGAAGGCGCGTACGGCGATCCGCCCGTCCTGTTGGCGGCTCCAAGGACAGCCCCAGTGTTCGAGCTGCAGCAGTTCGCGGGGAGCTTCTTGCACGAACGCCTCCACGGCGTCCTGGTCACAGAGCCAGTCGCTGCCGGAGACGGTGTCGTAGGCATGCTCAGCCAGAGTGTCGTCATCGGCGATCGCGCCGGCTGCTCCGCCCTCGGCCGACACGGTGTGGCTGCGCATGGGATAGACCTTCGAGACCACGGCCACGCTGAGGGTGGGATTGGTCTCTGCGATGGCGATTGCGGCCCGCAGTCCGGCGCCGCCGCCGCCCACCAGCAGGATGTCGTGGGCTGCAGCCGCGCCTTCACTCACAACGAAACTCCTCGTCCACCACGATCCTCCCTGGCGTGCATCTGAGGTTCCGGTGCACGCTGCCGTCGTGGAACTCTATACCCCGGGCGGCGACGCAGCAGGGGTAGGAGTTCTCCTCGGTGACACCGTCGGCTCCGCTATACCAGACAACCGTGTGGCAGCCTGCCCTCCAACATCCAGAGCTGCTCGAGCCGCGAGCGTCGGGAAATCGCGCGCCGCCGCGCGGACCCAGACTGGCGCCGGAGCGCCAGTCTCAGCGGGGAGCGAGCAATGGACACGGGCGAGCCGTTCTTTCCTCTGCGAGCGACGACGACGGCGGCGGATTCCACGCGCGATTGCGCGAGCGGCTCACAAAGATAGGCCAAACCTGCTTCGTCATTGACGATTTCGTCGCACCTATCGGATGTGGCAGACTTGACGGCTGCCGTCCTGCTCTACGACACCTGCCACAGGGGGAACGTTCGCTGCAGGGAGGCGATTCAACTAGATGCACGACTGGTAGTGACCTGTGGCACTGGCGAGGAACGTCTCATGAGCAAGCTCATTCACGAGCTCGACCAAGCGTCGATGCGCAGCGATCTTCCCGCCTTCCGGCCAGGCGATACCGTCAAGGTGCACGTCAAGGTCGTCGAGGGCACTCGCTCGAGAATCCAAGTCTTCACCGGTGTGGTGATCTCCCGCGCAGGCGATGGAATCCGTGAATCCTTCACGGTCCGCAAGGTGAGCTTCGGGGTCGGCGTGGAGCGTACGTTCCCACTGCACAGCCCGATCATCGACAAGATCGAGGTGGAGCGTCGCGGCGATGTTCGCCGTGCGAAGCTCTACTACCTGCGAGGGCTGCGCGGCAAAGCCGCCAAGATCAAGGAAAAGCGCGACGCCAGCTGATCACTGGTAGTTCACGACTGTGCACCGCCGGGCTAAAGCGGTACCGCGGCGCGCGTTGCAGCCGGTCGGGGATGTGGAGCCTGAGCAAACTGCATCCGATGCAGAGCATCTGAGTTTTGGCCAGCACGTGGTGGCCTTCTTGAAGGAACTGTTGACCGTGGTCGTGGGTGCGGTCATTGTTGCCTCGCTGGTGCGCGGATTCGTGGGCCAGATGTTCCTGATTCCGTCGACCTCGATGCAGAACACGCTGCAAGTCGATGACCGGGTCGTCGTGGAGAAACTCAGCGCGACCAAACGCGGACAGGTCATCGTATTCAAGAATCCAGGCAACTGGCTCATCGGCTCCGCCTCCGCGCGGGAACGCGGACCGATCGGTAACGCGTTGCAGTTCGTAGGTGTGCTTCCCGACACCAGCACCGAGCACTTGATCAAACGGGTTATCGGCCTGCCTGGGGATCGCGTGATTTGCTGCGATGCGGCCGATCGGGTGATGGTCAACGGCCAGGCCCTGGATGAGAGCTCATACCTGATCACCGATCCCGACGGCACAGCCACCGAGCCATCGGCCATCGAGTTCGATGTTGTTGTCCCCAACGGCCATCTGTTTGTGATGGGAGACAACCGTGATCACAGCCGCGACTCGCGGTGCCACCTCAATGATCTGCAAGCCGGGGCCCTTACGGGTCAGAATGCGTTCGTGTCGCAAGATCTGGTCGTCGGCCGGGCGATTGCCGTCGTTTGGCCTTTCGACCGTCGGCACCACTTGCCCATTCCGGATACGTTTGACACCGTCCCGTCCGGCAGACAGCCGGCGCCAGACGTAGCAACGATTACCGCCGGAGCTGAGGCCAGCTGTTGACCACTCACCAGAGTCCCGCCGCACCTCCGACGGTGGCCAGCGACAAAGTGAACTCGATCCAGAGCCAGCCAAAGACGATCGGGTGGCGTGCTTGGGCGTTCCTGCGGGAACTGCTTATCGTGGTGGTCGGTGCAGTGGTGGTGTCATCATTGCTCCGCGCCTTCGTCGGACAGATGTTCATCATCCCCTCCCAGTCGATGGAGAACACGCTCTTGGTAGGTGACCGCGTGGTTGTGCAAAAGCTCACCGACTTTCAGCGCGGCGACGTAGTCGTCTTCTCCGACCCAGGTGGCTGGCTGGATGGCTCGCCAGCTGATCCAGCTCCGTGGGACAAAGCTCTCGAATTCATCGGCCTGCCCACAAAGAGCACGCCTGGCCATCTGATCAAGCGGGTCATTGGAATGCCGGGGGACAAGGTCGTCTGCTGCACCAGCAAAGGCCGCATCACCGTCAACGGCCATCCCCTCAACGAAGGCGGCTATCTATACACCGATCCCGACGATGTCCAGGTCAACCCCTCCGATGTTCGCTTTGAAGTGGTGGTACCGAAGGACCGGATCTTCGTTATGGGCGATCACCGCGATCTGAGCGCCGACTCCCGCTGCCACCTCTCCGATCTTTCGACGAGGCAGGGGACCGGGCAGGCGGCGTTTGTCTCGATCTCTGGCGTGGTTGGGCCGGCCTTCGCCGTCGTAGCGCCCTTCGACCGAGCTAGCCGGCTGCAACGGCCCGCCACGTTCGCCAAGATCCCCGATCCGAAAGAACCTGCGCCTAGGAGAGCGGTGATCAAGCCTGCCGGGGTGAACTGCTGATGCCCGTGACCAACGCTGCAACGCCACTGCTTGTGAAGCGCAACAGCGGCATCTACGGGTATGAGCGCGCCTTGCAGAAGATGGGCCTTTACCCCGTCGCTGGTGCTGACGAGGCGGGACGTGGAGCTTGCGCGGGGCCACTCGTGGCGGCCGCGGCGATCCTGAGCGACGCCAAGTCACGACAAATCGCCGGACTGAAAGACTCAAAATTGCTCACCGCCCTGCAGCGGGAGCGCTTTTATGCCGAAATCACCCAGAAGGCCATCTCTTGGGCGGTGGCGTGCATCGAGCCTGGCGAGTGCGACGCACTCGGTATGCACGTGGCGAACGTGATGGCACTGCGGATGGCGTTATCGCGGCTCGACGTGACCCCGACGTACGTGTTGACTGACGGGTTCAGCGTGGATGGGCTCGGCGTGCCTGGCCTCGGCGTGTGGAAGGGCGATCAGGTCGTGGCATGTGTCGCGGCTGCATCGATCATTGCCAAGGTGACTCGGGACAGGATCATGTGCGAACTCGACCAGCTGTATCCGGAGTATGAGTTCAGCGAGCACAAGGGCTACTGCACGCCGCTGCACCAGGAAAAACTCGACACGTACGGGCCCTCCGCTGCCCATCGGATGCGCTTCGTCAACGTCTCCCGAACGGCTAGAGTCGAGGCGCAATGAAACACAGCAGGAGCGATGCGACTTCCGGCCTTCGCGGCGAGTGACGTCAATGAGTGCCGAAGATCTAGAACAGTACGAAAGCGAGCTGGAGCTTCAGCTCTATCGCGAGTACAAGGATGTCGTCGGTATCTTCACGTATGCGGTGGAGACCGAGCGCCGTTTTTACTTGTGCAACGCCGTCGATCTCAAGGTGCGCACCGAGGGTGGTGACGTTTACTACGAGGTCTCGATGGGCGACGCTTGGGTCTGGGACATGTACCGTCCCGCCCGTTTCGTGAAGAGCGCCAAGGTGCTGACATTCCGCGACGTGTCAATCGAGGAGATCGCCCACAGCGACCTAGAGGTTCCGAAGTCGAGTTGATTAGGGCGCTTCTCCGATGTCGGCCTGGTAGCTGTAGTCGTCCCGCACTCTTCCCAGCGTTTGCCGTCCCGAGATGGCTAGCGCGTGTGTTTCAACGGCATTTGGGCCATGCGAGCCGTCTTAAGACGGCTCGCGTCGACCGCAGAGCTGGTCTTGGATCTCCCCACTCCTGACGGGCCGGTTACCACAGATTTCGGTGACCCCACGCGATTTTGGGTGGGTGTACGCATGTTTCCGGGCGGAGGGGATGCCATGTTGGGCTTTGCCGGGCCCGGGCGCTACCGTCGAGGCCCACGCTGCCAACGGATAGCGAGCCAGTGCCATCTCGTGCGCCCACAAAGTCGTACTTTTCCTCGACGACTCTACGGAAACCCAATCCATCCGATGACTTC
>JBKPBV010000106.1:0-6826 GCA_046727055.1 Actinomycetota bacterium
CAGCAAGCCGTACCAGGTTGCTGCCACTGACCCGTCCGGCGACCGGGGATAGCCCGACAAAGTACTTGCCGTCTCTTTGACGGTGGATCCCGACGTGATCGCCCGGCTGAGTCGGAACTGCTGGCGCCGGCCCATCGATCAGGCGCCGCTTCAAGTACTCCGTTTCGAGCACCTCACGGAACTTCTCTGCACCCCAGTCGGCGACCAAGAACTTGATCCGGGCCCGGGTCCGGAGCCGGCGATAGCCGTAGTCGCGGAACACGGCCACAACACCGGCCCAGACCTCGGCTACCTCCTCCCGCGGCACCCAGGTGCCGAGGCGTACGGCAAGCATCGGATTGGTGGAAAGGCCGCCGCCGACCCAGAGGTCGAAGCCAGGTCCGTGCTCGGGATGCACGACGCCGACAAAGGCCACGTCGTTCACCTCGGGCGCTACATCGTGTACCGGATGCCCGGTGAGAGCGGTTTTGAACTTCCTCGGCAAGTTGGCGTACTCGGGGTCGCCGATGTAGCGGTCGACGATCTCCCGAATGGCTGGTGTGGGATCGATGATCTCCTCAGCAGCAATGCCGGCAACAGGAGAGCCGAGGATCACACGCGGGCAGTCTCCGCAGGCCTCGGTGGTATGGAGGCCGACCGCCTCAAGGCGACGCCAGATCTCGGGCACGTCTTCGATTCGAATCCAGTGCAACTGGACATTCTGCCGGTCGGTCACATCGGCGGTGTCCCTGGCGAAATCGACCGAGATCTGGCCGATCACGCGCAGCTGCTCGGTGGTTAAGGCGCCACCGTCGATGCGGATGCGCAGCATGAAATACTCGTCGTCCAGCTCCCACGGCTCCAGGGTTGCAGTCTTGCCTCCATCGATACCGGGACGCCGTTGCGTGTAGAGCCCGTACCACCGGAAGCGGCCGCGCAGGTCATTGGGATCAATGGAGGCGAAGCCGCGTTTGGCGTAGATGTTCTCGATCCGCGCCCGGACGTTGAGCGGATGGTCGTCTTTCTTCGACTGCTCGTTAGGGTTGAGCGGCTCACGGTAGCCGAGTGCCCACTGTCCCTCGCCTTTCTTGCGTCGCGGCTTGACTGCTGCGGCTCGCGGGGCAGGCTTTTTGGGGCCCGGGGTGGGGCGGCTCGGGGTGATGGTCTTGGCGGCGGTCTCTGTGGTCATAGGGCTCCTCGTTCTGGAAAAGCAGCGCGAGCCGGTCTGGCAGAAAGGCGATCATTGCCAGGGCGGATTGCTGCGGGCCAGTGGAATTAGGCAGCGCAGCAGTGACACATCATTGACTTCGTCCGGCCAAGATCGACAAAGCGTCGCGCGGTGAGATCGAGGGACCGCAGAGTTTCCGGAGCGATGCGCACGGACCAACACTCCGCTAGTCGGCGTGATCGAATCAAATCCCTTTCTCAAGATGTGAGAAAGCTGTCCAACTATTGGGATTTCACGCGACGACGGGCACGTACGCCGGCGAGCGTACGCCGCCGCGGGCCGTTAGCGTCAGCATCACGCTTTTCGTTGTCGGACGCGTCGTTGTGGATTCCCGAGAGCCGCGGGAAGACGTCGTCAATGCTGGAGTTGCAGGCCGCGCCGATGAGCACGGCAATGGAGATGACGTAAAGCCAGATCAGGAACCCAATGGGGGCGGCCAGCGGGCCGTAGATCGTCGGAGTTCCAATGGACAGGCCGAGCACATAGCGCACCAGCAGGCTGCCACCCACCCACATGGCCACGGTGATGGCCGCGCCCGGCAGGTCGGCCCGCCAGCGCGTACGAACCGGAACCGACAGGTGATAGAGCGTCGCGAGCATACAGGCGGATCCCAGTAATACAACGGGCCAATACAGGCTCCCAATGAACGCCAGGCCTTCCGGTAGCACCTGATTCACCAGGGTGGGCCCGGCCAGTATCAGCGGGAGCACTATCACTCCGGCGACCAGGAAGACCAGGTAAAGGACGAAAGAGAGGGCGCGGGTTCGCACGATGCCACGCTTCCCGGCCATGCCGTACATGATCGTGATCGTGTCGACGAAAACATTGAGTGCGCGTGAGCCGGCCCACAAGGCGATCAGGAACCCGATCGAGATCACCGCAGCACGGCCACGCGAGAGCACATCGTCCAGCGTCGGCTCGATCACCGAACTCACGACATCAGGCGTCAGCGCGCGTGAGGACAGCTCGAGCAGTTGTTCCCGAAAGCCCGAGATGGTTCGGATGTCCAGCGTGCCCGCAATGAAACCGACGGCACCGGCGAGCCCGAACACTAGCGGCGGGAGCGAGAGAACCGCGAAGAAGGCCGCCTCGGCTGCCAGTCCGGTCACGCGGTAACGGATACACGTCGCCCCGATGTCGGCGATGACTCGCCAGATCCGGCCGGTCAAGGTGAGTGCGCGGGGCGCGCTCACCACCGGCTCGGAGGTGCCGTCGGGATTGGTACGGGCACTCACGCTCTCAGCCTAGGGCCGGCTCGTCTCCGTAGAATTCTGTAAGCCGCGAGAGGTCCACACCATCGTCTGTTGGTGGAGGCGTTCGCCGCGATACCTAAGGCCCGGAACTAACGGTGTCGGCCCATGCTTTTCGAAGCCCATGCGTGCGAAGAACGCCACGGCGCGAGTGTTCTCGACGAGCGTTTGGAGGTGGCACCCTGGCGAGCCCGAATCTCTGAGTCGTTCGAGCCATCGGGTCATCAGGGCAGTGCCGGCGCCCGTTCTGCGGACCTGCGGGATCACGTTGATATGGAGGTGAGCCGGCCAGCGAGCATCGCTGAAGTCTCCTGCGGTGGGCAGGCGGCGTATTGCGCAGATAGCAACGTCCAGCATGCCTCGAGCGAAGAAGGCCGCGGGTTTAGGGCGGAGCATCAGCCGGTACCTCCGGATGGCTTGCTCCATACGCTCGCTTTCACTTGGGAAGGTGGCGCTGTCGAGGCAGCCACAGAGATATCCGACAAATGAGCCGTCAACGACCGCGACGAAAAGGGAGTCGGGTTCCAACTCCAGATACGGGGTCAGGTAAACCGCAGCTTCGGACTCCTTGTGACCCCATAGTGAAGCAGTCGGCGAGCCCTCTCCGGCGCGGTCAAAGAGATCGCGGACTGCGTCACGATCGCTCTCGCTGAAGGTTCGGATCTCCATCTCGCTCATTAACGGCTCCTCCGTGGCCGGGGCCGACCACGCCTGCCCCGGACTCTGCCGGGAGCTGGAGTAGCGCGCTCGGGGGAGACCAGGCTGACAAAAACGTCGTCGATGGTCGCCTCAACTGGAACGACTGACACCCCACCGAATCCCTGGGATTGCAGCTCCGCAATCAACGACTCGGCGGAGACCTGCACACCGACATCGGCTTCGAACACCGCGTGCACGGTGTCGCCTGACAGATATGCGTCGGCCACTTGAGGTAGTTTCGCGATCAACTCGAGAGCGGCGTCGGGATTGGCGACGGTCACCTCGAGAATCTGTTGGCCGGTGGCCCGCGCACGGATCTCCTGAGGTGTACCTTCGGCGACCAGCCGCCCACGGTAGATGAACGCCAGCTGGTTGCAGTGACTGGCCTCCTCCATGTAGTGGGTTGTCACGAACAGCGTGACGCCCTGGTTGGCCAGCTCGTACAAAAGATCCCAGAAGTGTCGGCGTGCCACCGGGTCAACTCCGCTGGTCGGCTCGTCGAGGAACAACAACTCGGGGGAGTGGATGGTCGCGGTGCCGAGTGCGAGCCGGCGCCGCCAGCCCACAGAGAGGTTGGCGGTGAGCTCCTTCTCCCGGCCCACCAAGTCGGCCATCTGGAGCACGTACGCTCGCTGGTTCGCGTACTGCTGCGCTGAAAGACCATAGACCCCCGCGTAGAAGCGCAAATTCTCCTCCACGGTCAGATCCTTGAAGAGCGTGAATTTCTGCGACATGTAGCCGATCCGGGGCTGCACTCGGGACGGATGCGCGAGAACGTCCTCACCCAACACGTACGCTCGACCCGCCGTCGCCGCGAGCGAACCGGTAAGCATGCGGATCGTGGTCGATTTGCCACTTCCATTGGGTCCGAGGAATCCGAACACTTGCCCGCGGGGCACGTCGAAGTCGACTCCATCGACCGCAGTGAAGTCTCCGAAGCGTTTGGTCAGGCCGCGCACCGAAATGGCTGCAGTGGTAACTGGCGGCGTGCCGACGAGCTCAGCGATGGCCATTGCTACTCCGACAACCGCCGGCGAGTGGCAAGCAGCGCAACCGAAAAGATCACGACCGCGAAGACGGCCAGCACTCCTAGCTCGGGGACGATCGCACTGAAGTCGACGCCTTTGACGAATGCGCCGCGCAGCAGCAGGACCGCCCAGGTGAGCGGCATGATGTAGGTAACAGGCACCAGAGCTGCCGGCATCGACTCAATCGGGAAGATGAAACCGGATAACAACATCATCGGCATCATGATGAACAACACAGTCTGCTGAGCCTGTTGCCTGGTGTGAGACGCCAGTGATACCAGCAATCCAAGGCCGATGACGGTGAGCCTGAATAGCCCAAGCCCGACCGCGACCTCGGTGACCGTGCCATGGAAGGGCACCCGGAACCAGAAGACGCCGACGAGGGCCACCAGTGACATCTGGAGCGTAGCTAGCAGTACGTATGGGGTGACCTTGCCGATCAGGTACTCGCCGCGCGTGATCGGGGTCACGAACATCTGCTCCAAGGTGCCGCTCTCCCGCTCCCGGACCACGGCCTGGGACATGATCGCCATCACAGACAGCATCAGGATGGCCGCGACTAGCCCGGGGATCATCGTATTGACCGTTCGGAGCGACGGATTAAACAGCACGCGTACTCGAGCGTCGATCCCGGGGCCCGACGGTGCGAGACCCTGCTGCGTGATCCGATCTTCGTTCATCCGGGCAACGATCTGGGCGGCGTAGCTGCTGCTGACAGCGGCTGTCCGGCTGTCGGATCCGTCGACGACTATGCCCACTGGTGCGATCTCGCCGCGGTCCAAGCGTGCCTGGGTGCCCTCAGGGATGACGATTGCGACTCTGGCCTCACCGCGGTCCAGCAACGGCTGCAACTCGGTCTCGCTCTGCGGATAGGCCTCGATGGTGAAGTAGCCAGAACCCGAGAAATGCGCGGCCAGCTGTCGGGATGTCGCCGTCTTGTCAAGATCAACCACGGCGGTCGCGAGATTGCGCACGTCGGCGGATACCACGTAGCCGAAGAAGATCAATTGCACGATCGGCATGATGAAGATCAAACGCAACAGCAGCGGGTCGCGCCGCAGCTGGAGGAACTCCTTCCACATAATCAGCCTGATGCGGTGCAAGCTCATGTCGATCTCCTGCGATAGAGCACCGAGGATGCCAGCAGCACTACCAGCGCGTACCCGGTGAGGGCCGCCAGCTGCGGCCACAGTTCAGTGAATCCGGCGCCCTTGAGGAACACCCCGCGGGTGATGGCCACCATGTACCGGCCAGGAAATGCATAGCTGAGCCATTGCAACGGGACCGGGATGGAGTCGAGAGGAAACGCGAAGCCGGACAGCAGGAAGGCGGGCAGGAATGCGATCAACAGCCCGCTGATATTCGCGGTCTCCAGGCTTGGCGCGACCGCTGAAATGATCAAGCCGAGACCCAGCGCGGCGAACACGAAAACCACCGACGACACAGCTAGGAAACCTGCGCTCCCCCGTAACGGTAGGCCGAAGACCCAGATGCTGATCAGGGCGATCAGCAGCATGTCGGCGAAAGCCAGCAGCGTCCAGGGGAGCAGCTTGCCGACCATCAACTCACCTCGGCGCAAAGGGCTGACAATCATCTGCTCGGCGGTGCCCTGCTCCCGCTCGCGCACCAGTGTGACGGCCGTCTGTTGCACGGTGACGATCATGATGATCACTACCATCAGTCCCGGGATCAGGAAGTTCGACGACTTGCCCTCCGGGTTGTACCAGGTTCGCAGCCGTGGCTCGATCGAGCCGGCCTGAACGGGATTCAGGCCCCGCTGGTCGGCCCACTCGACCAACACTTGTTGACTGTAAGTGGCGTTCAGCGCGGTTGCGTACGCCCGTGCGAGCTGTGCGGAGTTCGGTTCGCTGCCGTCTGTCAAGACCGCAACCTGTGCCTTCTCCCCACCGTCGAGGCTGCGGGCAAAGCCGGACGGCACGATCACTGCGATCCGCACCATGTTCTGGTCGAAGAGTCGATCCACCTGAGCGAGATCATCCGCCGATCCCAGCACCTCGAAGAACTCCGAGGACCGGTAGGTCTGCACATATTGGCGGCTCGCCGGAGTGTTGTCTTGGTCGAGTACGACAGTCGGAACATTTTTGACGTCGAAGCTGATCGCATACGCGAACAGCAGCAGCTGGAGGACAGGGAGGAGCAACACAGTCGCCAGGACCCGTGGGTCACGCAGTAGGTGCTTGAACTCCTTGCCGGCGACCGCGCCGACGCGGGTCAGCGCCGCCTTCATTGCCGAGTGACCTCGCGGAGGCGCTCGGACTCGGTCAAGAATGCGAACGCGGCTTCCATGTCTACTCGTGCTGGTCGTATTGCCGCGGCTGTGAGGTTGGCGGCGAGCAGCCGGGACGTCAGCTCCTGGTCAGCCCTCCCGTCTCCCGTCCAGAGCAGACGGACCACATCGCCGTACAGGTGTGCCGAAAGCACATCCGGCGTTCCTGCTAATGCAGCCAATACCGCTCTCGGGTGCGGTGCCGCCAGCTCGAACAGCGTTCCTGGCACCACCTTCTTGATCTCAGCCGGTGGTCCCTCACGGCTGAGACGCCCGCCACTGAGGAAGGCCAGGTAGGTGCAGCGCTCCGCCTCGTCCATGTACGGCGTGGCCACGAGCACGGTCTTGCCATCGC
>JBKPBV010000107.1:0-4401 GCA_046727055.1 Actinomycetota bacterium
AGCCAGCACAACCACGGCTGGGTCCGGCAGGTGAGCATCGTTCACAAGCCGAAGTCTGACAGCAGGTTCCTATGCGAGCTCTGCACGCGCTGCTGTTGTCGCGATGCACGCGTTGCAACCAGTGCGCGGTGCACGGAACGAGCGTGCACGTTCGCTTCTGGCCGATCGCTCCGGAAGTCTGTTGGGTGAAGAATGACTCCCATGACCGAGCCGAAGCCCGTCGAATCGTGGCTGACCGATATGGACGGCGTGCTGGTGCATGAGGAGCACGCGCTGCCCGGCGCATCGGAGTTCATTGCCGCTTTGCAAGAGCATGGACGCCGTTTTCTGGTATTGACCAACAACTCCCTCTTCACCGCTCGTGATCTTCGGGCGCGACTGCTGCGCAGTGGTATCGACGTACCGGAAGAGTGCCTTTGGACTTCGGCGCTCGCCACCGCGCAGTTCCTGACCGATCAGAAGGGCGGCGGCTCCGCATATGTCATCGGAGAGGTAGGGCTTACCTCGGCGTTGCACGACGTCGGCTTCGTGCTGACCGAACGTGACCCGGATTATGTGGTTTTGGGCGAAACCCGGACTCACTCTTTCGAGAACATCACCCGGGCAATCAGACTGATTGAGCGCGGCGCTCGGTTCATCGCCACCAACCCCGACCCGACTGGACCGACACCGGAGGGATCCCTTCCAGCCACTGGGTCCTTCGCTGCGTTGATCACCCAGGCGACTGGCGTTAAGCCCTATTTCGTAGGCAAGCCCAATCCGCTCATGATGCGATCGGCGCTGAACGCGATCGACGCCCACTCCGAAACCACAATCATGGTCGGCGACCGAATGGATACCGACGTGGTCTCTGGCCTCGAGGCGGGGATGCGCACCATTTTGGTGCTGACCGGCTCAACCAAGGAGGCCGATGTGGAACGATTCCCCTACCGCCCCACCAGAGTCGCCAACTCCATCGCCGATGTGGTCGAGCTGGTCGGCAAGCTAGCTCCTACGGCCGCAGCCGCCTAACGGACGATGACGTCGACGGTTGCTCGGTAGTCGCGCAACTGGTATGACAGCGGCACCGGGGTCGGCCAGTCCCGTGGTGCCCAGCCCGGATGTGGCTTGTTCGCCCGGTAGATCCAGAAATTCGAGTCGCGTACCGCCGGCCCAGCTGATCGGAATGTTGTGTCGGGCGCGGCCGAAACGGCGATGTCGGTGATGGTGGTCAAGCCGGGCAGAACGATGCCAACCTTCGAGGTACCCGCTGGGAGGGGTGGCAACGTGGTAACCACGCTCATCTGCTGGCCGATGCCGCGAAGAGTCTGAGCCCCGATGCGCAGATCTGTACAAAGGCATTCCAGCGCCCCGCGGCCAGCGAGTCTCGTCGACACGAGCCGTGCTCGCAACAAGCGGTCGTCCACGCTGATCTGAAGCCCTCCCGCCGAAGTTTGGTTGTACGGATGCCCGGGTGACTCGGCGTCGGCGAACGGCGGACTGGAGGCGGTCTGCAATCCGCGACCGGGCTCGAGCGACAGGATGGTCCAAGCGATCGAGGTGAACGTGCTGCTGGCGTAGACGCCGTTGATCATGACGAGATAGTTCTGCCCGGCGGCGCGGTAGTCGAACGCCTTGGTGCTGGCGACAACCGAGGTAGCTTCAGCGGGGAGGGTCAGCTCAGTTGGATAGCTGGCCAGCGGCAGCATGCCGGCCGGCGTTACCGGCACCTGCCAAAACGGGGGCACAGTTTCCAAATGCACGTCCACGGTGGCGAGGTCGTCCGGTAACGGCGGGAATGCGATCTGGAGCACCCTGGTGTGCTGGAGCCGCAGGTTCTGCTGGACGGTTGTGAGCGGTGTACACAGGCATCGCGAACCAGATCGCATGTGGGTCAGCGGCCGGTAGATCTGCGAGCGCGCCGCGTCCACCAGGACGATGGTCGGATAACCCTCCCCCGGTCTGGCGAGTCCGAGGTCGAGCCTTCTCGGTACGCGATCGCCTGTGCGTAGGCCTGGTCCATGGAGCGGGGTGACCGACCAGTCGAGGAGGGTGCCGCGAGTGATGCGTCGTACGGCGTGTACGGCAATCCGCACGGTGATGTCGCGGCCGTCCGCGGAGGTCCAAATCGCCTCGCCGACGACCGGCAGGTCGGGATTCGCGACCTGTGCGGTCTCGTCAGGGGTGACCGGACGGATCGGTGGCGCGGTTGTCTGACGTGTCATGGGTTGGCTGAAGAGGCCCGGCTCCTCGCGAGCGTAGGGGCAGCCAGCCGCCAGGCAGACAAGAGCGAGGAAAGTAGCGAAGACCCAGCGCCGCGACGCTCCCAGCATGGGCCTTGCGGCTCGCCCATCGCGCGCTGGCATGCAGTGATGCTACGACTGCGGCGCGGTCCGTCCGGGGATCGAGCTGCTGGGCATGATCAGCACCGCCGCTGCCACCAGCACGGCGACCACCCCAGCGGCCAAGAAGACCTTATGCAGCGCGGGTTCCAGGACACTGACGGGAATCCCGCTGGCAGTGGAAGAGATGTGACCACCGACCCGCTGGCTCAGCGACGAATTGGCGATGGCGCCGAAGACTGCGATACCGAGTGCGCTCCCCATGGATCGGGCGAACACGTTCGTGCCCGTGACGACGCCACGGCGTTGCCAATCGACTGCGGACTGCGCGGAGATCAACATCGGGCTGATTACCAGGCCAAAGCCCAGCCCAAGTACGAAACAGGTGGCAGCCACCTGCCACACGGCGCTATGAGCAGACAGCAAACCCAGTAATACACAGCCGATCAGGATCACCACAGCGCCGATCAGCGCCGTCCGCCGGAATCCGATTCTCAAGTAGATACGACCAGCCGTCGAGGCGGCGAGCGGCCAGCCCAGCGTGAGGCCCGCCAACGCGAATCCTGCCACGAGCGCACTTGTGTGCAGCACACCCTGGGCGTACAGGGGGATGAAGGAGGTAAGGCCGATCAGCATCACGCCGACACCTAGGGCAGCGAGATTGGTTGAGTTGAGCAATCGGCTGTGAAACACCCAACCTGGAAGGATCGGCTCAGCGGCTCGTCGCTCCACCAGTGCAAAGCCGATCAGCAGCACCGTGCCGAGCGTGAGAATGGTGATGCTCGCTGCCGAGTCCCAGGCCCACAAGATGCCGCCTTCGAGGAGCCCCAGGATGATCAGCGAGGAGCCGACGCCCAGCAGCGCCGCACCAGCGACGTCGATACGGTGCTGCTTCCGGACCACGTTCTCATCGAAGCTGCGAAACAGCCACCAGGCCGCAAGCGCTCCCAGCGGGATATTGACGAAGAAGATCCACCGCCAATCGAGGAAGTCGACAAAGAGCCCGCCGAGCGTTGGTCCGATGACGGAGGAGAGCGCCCAGACGCTGGCGACGTAGCCCTGGACCCGCGCGCGTTCGGCTACGGAGTAGATGTCACCGATGATCGTCATCGAGGTTGGCATCACGGCGCCGGCACCGAGGCCCTGGAGCGCCCGGAATGCGATCAAGGCCGGCATGCTCCAGGCGATCCCGCACAAGATCGAGCCGAGCACGAACAGGCCGATCCCGACCAGCATGATCGGCTTACGTCCCATGAGGTCGGTGAATTTGGCGAAAATCGGTACCGACACTGCCTGCGCCAGCAAGAAGATGGAGAACAGCCAGGGGAAGTGGGCGAAGCCACCAAGATCATCAACAATTGATGGGACGGCGGTTGCGAGGATGGTCGCGTCGATTGCGATCAGACCCACGCTCAGCATCACCGCGAGCAGGATCGGACCGCGTTCGGAGCGGAGCCCTACCGAGGCGCGTGAGATCGTCTGCTGCTCGGTGGAGTGGGCCACATGTGGGGCAACCGCAGATTCAGCTCCTGCATTCCCGAGTGTGCATCGTTTGCAGATGTAGTTAGCGGGATCGCTTGGACCCTGTGATCGGAAACGACCAGCTCGGGTCGTCGCTGCATAGCGCTCTCCAGCGGAACCTATGTTTACCTACGTTGCTATCGCTCTGCACTGGTTGCAACGTATGCAGACCGTACCGGAGCTACGTACACATAGGTTTCCGACAGGGCCCTCTGCGCCTCGTGATTCGGAAACGACCTGTGCTCCCGCCGCGGACGAGGTGGCACCGTTTGCACTCGCACAGGGAGAGTGCTAAAAAGGCATTAGCACTCTCCCTCCGAGAGTGCCACCTCTTCTGGCCGGTGAGGCTCCCATGAGCCGTCCGTCGCGGGCACCGCTCGAAGAGCCGTCAATCACTCTCACAGGACTAGCGGAGAACATGCCCAAACTAATTCTGTTCAACACTGAAGCGCGGCGTGGCCTCGAGCGGGGGATGAACATCCTCGCCGATGCCGTCAAAGTGACCCTTGGACCCAAGGGCCGCAATGTCGTGCTGGAGAAGAAGTGGGGTGCTCCGACC
>JBKPBV010000108.1:0-5344 GCA_046727055.1 Actinomycetota bacterium
TACGACATCGAGATGATGCGGCAGATCGGCACCTGCTCTGGCATCGAGAACTACTCGCGGCATATTGACGGCCGGGCACCCGGTAGCCCGCCGAACTGCCTGCTCGACTACTTTCCGTCAGACTTCCTGCTGGTCATCGACGAGTCGCACGTCACCGTGCCGCAGATCGGGGGAATGTACGAGGGTGATATGTCTCGGAAACGTACGCTGGTCGAGCATGGCTTCCGGCTGCCGAGCGCGATGGATAACCGACCTCTGCGTTTCGAGGAGTTCGTGGAGCGCATCGGTCAGACCGTTTATCTCTCCGCAACACCGGGCCATTACGAGCTGGCCAGGTCCAAGGACTTCGTCGAGCAGCTGATCCGGCCCACCGGCCTGGTGGACCCTCAGGTCATCGTCAAGCCCACTCATGGCCAGATCGATGATTTGATGGGGGAGATCAGGGCGCGAACCGAGCGGCGTGAGCGCGTCCTGGTGACCACGCTGACGAAGAAGATGGCCGAAGACCTCACCGACTATCTCCTCGAGAACGGCATCCGTACCCGATACCTGCACTCCGAGGTGGACACGCTGCAGCGTGTCCACTTGCTGCGTGAGTTGCGGACGGGGGAGTTCGACGTGCTGGTCGGGATCAACCTTCTCCGCGAGGGCCTGGACCTTCCGGAGGTGTCGCTGGTCGCCATTCTCGATGCCGACAAGGAAGGGTTCCTGCGGAGTGAAAAAAGCCTGATTCAGACGATCGGCCGGGCTGCCCGAAACGTCTCCGGCGAGGTCCACATGTACGCCGACAGAGTCACCGACTCGATGACCGCGGCGATCGACGAAACCAACCGCCGCCGGGAGAAGCAGGTGGCGTACAACCTGGCAAACGGCATCGATCCGCAGCCCATCCGAAAGAAGATCGCCGACATCACCGACATGCTGGCTCGAGAGGATGCGGACACCGACGACCTGTTCGGCGGGCGACAGCGGGGCCGCGGCCGAGCTCCGGTTCCGTCGCTCGGGGCGAAGGAGACGAGCGCACAGGCACGGCGGCTTGCCGGGCTACCAGCCGGCGACCTCGCCGACCTCGTGCAAGAGCTGACGACACAAATGCACGCCGCGGCGGCCGATCTGCAGTTCGAGCTCGCGGCTCGGCTGCGCGACGAGATAGCGGACCTCAAGAAAGAACTACGGCAGATGGTGGAGGCCAACCGCTGAGTCCTGATATGGGGCGATTCGCCGCCCACTGACATACTGAACGTCGGAGGGGAGTATTCCTTCGCGGCGGCATCGTCATCACGGATCGTTCCGGACAGGATCTTGTTCCTTCCAGGACAACCCGGTGCCTTCGGCCGGTGAGCCTGGTGGAAGAGACCTCCGAGACCGAATCGTTCGCCGAATCCCGGCTCGGAAGGACCCCACATGGAGGTTCACCTCTACGCGTGGGCCATCACGGCCATCGTGATGGTGGCGATCCTCGTCATCGACGTGCTGATCATCGGCCGTCGACCGCACGAGCCGTCGATGACGGAGGCCGGCATCTTTGTCGGCATATACGTCACTTTGGCGGTGGCCTTCGGCTTCGGCGTCTGGGCCATCGCGGGCCCGCGTTACGCCGGCGAGTTCTTCGCCGGCTGGATTACCGAATACAGCCTCTCCATCGACAACCTGTTCATCTTCCTGGTCATCATGACCAAGCTCAAGGTTCCGCGTCAGCTGCAGCAGTTTGCGCTGCTGGTCGGGATCATCTTGGCCCTCCTCTTCCGCGCGATCTTTATTGCGTTGGGCGCTGCGGCCATCAATCGTTTCAGCTGGATCTTCTTCGCTTTCGGCGGCTTCCTCATCTGGACCGCCGTGAAGCTCTACCTCGACTACCGCAAACACGAGGAATATACCGACGAGCCCCCAGACAACGCTGCTTTACGGTTCGTGAGGCGTCGGTTCAAGGCAACGAAGGACTTCCGGGGCACGAAGTTGACCGTTGTGGAAAACGGCAAGCGGATGATCACTCCCATGCTCATCGTGATCATAGCTTTGGGCAGCACGGACCTGCTGTTCGCGCTGGACTCCATCCCGGCGATCTACGGGCTGACCCAAGAGCCCTATCTGGTGTTCACCGCCAATGTGTTCGCGCTGATGGGCCTGCGGCAGCTGTACTTCTTGCTCGGCGGGTTGCTCAGGAGGCTCGTATACCTGTCGGTTGGCCTGTCAATCATCTTGGGCTTCATTGGCATCAAGCTGATCTTGCACGCGCTGCACTCCTACCATCTTGCGGAGTGGGCGCCATGGGATGGTGAGATTCCCATCTGGGTCTCGTTGACGGTGATCATCGTGACTCTCACGATCACAACCGTGGCCAGCTTGGTGAAGTCCAAGCACGACGAAGATCAGCTTGCCGCGCGTAACTCAGTGCGCGAAACAGATTAGGCGGCAACTCGGTTGTCGTTCCCGGTCGCGACCGGTTCGATAGCCCGAGCGACCAGCTCCGCAACATCGGTCGTCAAAATGACAGTGATCGTCTCCAGCACGTCCGCCGGCACATCATCAAGATCCGGCTCGTTCCGCTTCGGTACGAAGACGGTGGTGAGTCCGGCCCGCTGAGCCGCCAGCAGCTTCTGCTTCACGCCGCCGATCGGCAGTACCCGTCCATTCAGCGTGACCTCGCCTGTCATCCCGACATCGGACCGCACCGGCCTGCGCAGAGCCATCGAGGTTAGGGCGGTGACCATGGTTACTCCGGCCGATGGGCCGTCCTTGGGAACCGCTCCCGCGGGAACGTGGATGTGGATGGGCCGGTCAAGGATCGACGGATCGCTGACTCCCAGCTGGTCGGCGTGTGCGCGTACGTAGGAGAGCGCGATCTGCGCCGACTCCTTCATCACGTCACCTAGTTGCCCCGTCAGCGTCAGGTTGCCAGGTCCTGAGCTCTGCGAGGGACCGTCCAAAGCCGATGCCTCGACGAACAGCACGTCGCCGCCGAGACCCGTGACAGCCAGGCCGGTCGCGACCCCCGGGACTGACGTACGCTCATGCGCTTCTGGCGTGAACCTCGGCCGACCAAGGTACTCGCGCAGGTTTGACGGCTCGATTGCGAAGCCGGGCTGGGCACTTCCGTGAGCAAGCTTCGTCGCCGCCTTGCGAAGCACCTTGGCCAGCAACCGCTCCATCTGACGTACCCCAGGCTCCCTGGTGTAGTTCGCGGCGATCTCGCGCAACACCTCATCGCTGACCGTGACTTCCTCAGCGGTCAACGCCGCACGCTCCAGCTGCCGCGGCAGCAGGAACTGCCTGGCAATGACGATCTTGTCGTCCTCGGTGTAGCCGTCGAGGCTTACCAGCTCCATGCGGTCCAGGAGCGCCTGCGGGATGGTCTCGACGACGTTGGCCGTCGCCAGGAACAAAACGTCGGAAAGGTCGAGGTCGACCTCCAAGTAGTGGTCGCGGAAGGTGTGGTTCTGCGCGGGGTCCAGCACTTCCAGGAGCGCAGCTGCCGGGTCGCCCCGGTAGTCCGAACCAACTTTGTCGATCTCGTCGAGCAGCAACACCGGGTTCATCGACCCAGCCTCGGTGATTGCCCGCACGATCCGTCCAGGCAGTGCCCCGACATAGGTACGCCGGTGACCGCGGATCTCAGCCTCATCGCGTACGCCCCCCAGGGCAACACGCACGAACTTGCGGCCCAACGCCCGCGCGACCGACTCGCCGAGCGAGGTCTTGCCCACACCAGGCGGACCGACCAACGCCATCACGGCGCCCGATCCACGACCGCCGATGACCTCCAGTCCGCGCTCTGCGCGGCGGGCACGAATCGCGAGGTACTCCACGATCCGGTCCTTGACATCGTCAAGGCCGTGGTGATCGGCGTCCAGCACCTCACGGGCGGCGTTGATGTCGGTCGAGTCGGTGGTCTTGGTGCTCCAGGGGAGTTCGAGGATCGTGTCCAACCAGGTACGGATCCAACCTGATTCGGGACTCTGGTCGCTGGCCCGCTCGAGCTTGCCGACCTCCCGGAGCGCGGCCTTGCGAACATCATCGGGCAGCTCGGCCGCCTCGACACGTGCTCGATAGTCCTCAGCACCATCAGGCTCGTCCTCGCCCAGCTCCTTCCGGATCGCATTCAGCTGCTGGCGTAACAGGAACTCGCGTTGGCTCTTTTCCATGCCCTCGCGAACATCGTCGGCGATCTTCTCATTGACCTCCGTCTCGGCGATGTACGCCTTCGTCCACTCGATCAGCGAGGTTAGCCGTGCCACGACGTCGGGCGTCTCCAGCAGCTGGCGCTTCCGTTCGTCGCTCAGCCAGGGCGCATACCCGGCGAGGTCAGCAAGTGTGGAGGGATCGGTGACCCGATTGACGGTGTCAATAACCTGCCAGGCGTCGCGGCGCTGCAGGGTGGCGATGACCAGTCCCTTGTATTCGGCAGCCAGCTTGCGCACTTCATCGGTATCTTCGGGCGACTCGGGGAGTTCCTCAGCCTCAACCCAGAGCGCCGTACCCGGCCCCGAAACTCCGGAGCCGATCTTGACTCTGCGCTCGGCCTTGATCACCGCTGCCGGTTCGCCCGTCGCCAGACGGCCGAGTTGCACGATCGTCGCTACGACACCGTACGAGGCGTAGCGGTCCTCTAGGCGGGGAGCGACGAGCAGCGTGTCCTGGCTATGTGCTTTCGCCGCGTCCACCGCTGCGCGGGCAGCGTCGTCCAGTTCGATCGGTACCACCATGCCGGGGAGTACCACGAGGTCAGTGAGGAACAGCACAGGTAGCCGGGTTGTCGACATCAAAGTTCGCCTTCCAGAAGGGTGGCTCGTAAGTTGAGCGTTGTAGACTCAAGGCTTTTTGAGACAAGTTTCTTCCCAGTACGCAAGCGTTCTCCGACAGCGAACAGGTGATCCTCTGGACTGTCGTGTGGCCACAGGGCCGACCGTCAGCTGGCGAAGGCTGCCGCGAACTGCCGGTCGTAGGTCAGGACGCGCGTGGCGCCGTGCCGCAGGCGAGTGGGGTGTGACCTCGCTTGGGGCGTCGGGTGGGCTTGGCTTAGCCTCAGGCGATGGACATCGTTCTGATTCCCGGTTTGTGGCTCGACGGTTCGTCATGGGACGAGGTGATTCCCGACCTGCAGCAGGCGGGGCATCGCACACATCCGCTCACATTGCCTGGCATGGAGTCAAGAGACGCGGATCGCTCCAAGATCACTCTGCGCGACCAGGTTGACGCAGTCATCGCGGTGATCGACTCCTTCAACCCGGCCGACGGCAAGGTCGTACTCGTCGGCCACTCCGGGGGTGGCTCGATCGCTCATGCGGCGGTGGATGGGCGGCCGCAGCGTGTCGCCCGCGTCGTCTACGTCGACAGCGTTCCGCTT